>CADEDX010000057.1 GCA_902826195.1 uncultured Bradyrhizobium sp.
CGTAGAACGCGACATAACCGAGGTCGAGCAGGCCGGCTAGGCCGACCACCACGTTCAGCCCCCATCCGAGCATCACATAAGTGAGCACGAGGATGCCGAGGTCGAGAATGTAGCGCTCGTCGTAGAAGATCACCGGCACCAGAAAGGTGAACACCAGCAGCACCGGCGCGACCAGGCGTCCCGCGATTGAAAGGCCGCCCTGCACCGATGCCGGAATCACCCGGACGGTGCCGACCGGTCCCCACCATTGCCGCAACAACTCGACGACGATGCTGCCGCCGAACACGGTCGCAACCATCGCGGCAAGGTCGCTGAACCGCGTCCAGTAGGTCAGTTGTCCGTCCGAGCCTGCTTCGGTGCGCACGCCGATCATCAGCGAGAACAGCACCAGCGCCACGAGCGCGCTGATCAAGGCTTTCTTGAAGATGAAGGCTGCGCCAGGTGCGCGCGAGGTTTGGGCGGCGGGGGATGCGCTCACGCTGGCGGCCCGTCAGACTTTTTCGACTTCGGGCCGGCCGAGCAGGCCGGTCGGAAGGAAGATCAGGACGACGATCAGGATCGAGAACGCGGCGACGTCCTTGTACTCGACCGAGAAATAGGCCGACCACAGCGTTTCGATCAGCCCGATCAGCAGGCCGCCCAGCATCGCGCCCGGAAGCGAGCCGATGCCGCCGAGCACGGCCGCGGTGAACGCCTTGATCCCGGCGACGAAGCCCATGAAGAAATCGACCAGCCCGTAATAGAGCAGGTACATCATGCCGGCGACGGCGGCGAGCGCCGCTCCGATCACGAAGGTCATCGAAATAGTGCGATCGACATCGACGCCGAGCAGCGCCGCCATGGTCTGGTCCTGCTCGCAGGCGCGCATGTCGCGTCCGAGCCGCGTGCGCGACACCAGCCAGGTGAACAGCGCCAGCAGCACGATGGTGGTGATGACGACGATGATCTGGATATTTGACAGTTGGACGACGAACCCTTCGGCGCCCTCATGCAGGGTGTAGCCGCCAGTGATGATCGGCGGCACTGGTTTTACGCGCGCGCCCTGGGCGACCTGTGAATAATTGGTCAGCACGAACGACATGCCGATCGCCGACAGCATCGGCGCGAGGCGGAACGAGTGCCGCAGCGGCCGGTAGGCGATGCGCTCCACCGTCCAGCCATAGAGCGCCGTGATCGCCATCGACACCAGTAGCACGACCAGCAGGATCAGGGGGATCGCGGTCAGGCCGAACGACACCAGGATCAGGAAGGTGATCAGGGCGATGAAGCCGCCGATCATGAAAATGTCGCCATGGGCGAAATTGATCATGCCGACGATGCCGTAGACCATCGTATAGCCGATCGCGATCAGGCCGTAGATCGAGCCAAGTACGAGGCCGTTGATCAGTTGCTGGGCGAAGTAATCCATGCGCTGCCGTTTTGTCCCCAAGACGCGGACGCGGCGAGAGCTCCGGCAGCCCAGGACGACGCGTCGTGTCGTTTTCTAACAGTGGGAACCGGGGGCGGCAACAGCGCCGGCTGCGGCTAAATTGGCTTGTACAGGGCTAGTTTTGCGGCAGCGGTTCCGGCGCCACAGTCCGGACATGGCCCTGCCGCGGAATGATCGCGGCGGAACTGGTGTTCCTTAGCAACGAATGCCGAAGCCCTCCGTTGACCCCAGCTACGTCTAATCAACGGAGATTCAGATGACCAATCAGAACAATCCGGGCCAGCAGAACCAGAACCCGGGTCAGAAGCCCGGTCAACAGCAGGGCGGCGGCCAGAAGCCGGGCCAGCAGCAGCACGATCCGGGCCGTCAGGGGCAGAACCCCAACCGTGAGGGTCAGTAGAGCCCTGGTCAGGATCGCTAGCCCAATTGTGAGTGAATGGAGAAGGCCCCGCCGAAAGGTGGGGCTTTTCTTTTGAGCGCCCGCCCACCTGATCTTTCAAATTTAATTCGACGCCGCGCCGCTATGCGCAGCCCGTTGATACAGAGCCGCCAGACAGACCAGCAGCATCGCGGCCGACAGGCCGAGCGACCAGTGGATGCCGATCGCGGCGCCGGCGAGGCCGACGGTGATGCCGCTGAAGGCGCGCATGCCGAGGCCTGCCATGTTAAACAGGCCGACGACGCGGCCGCGGATGTCGGCGGGCGCGTTGATCTGGACCAGCGCCTGCGCCATCGTATTGAACGAAAGTTCGAAGAACCCCGCGGCAAACAGTAGCGCGATCGCCAGCGCATAGTTGGGCGACGCGGCGAATGCGAGCAGCGACAGGCTCCACAGCGCGGCGAGGATGATGGCTGTGCGGGGCGTTGGCCTGAGCCGTCCCCACGCTTCCAGCGCGATGCCGGCGAGCAGGGCGCCGGCGGCGTCGGCGGCCAGCAACGTGCTGTAGGAAGCACCGGGGTCGCCATGGCCGAGGTCGCCGGCGTAGCCCGGCATCTGCGCATGGTAGGCGTTGCCGATCATGAAGGAGGTCAGCCCGGCGAGCAGCGTCATCGAAGTCAGCACGGGTTGCGTGCTGATGTCGCGGATAGTCTGGACGATGTCGGCAATCCCGCGTACGGCGATGCGCCGGGGGGCGGCCTCCCTGCTGCGGGAGGGCGCGTAGAACAGCCAGAGCAGCGCGGGCAAATAAAACAAAGTGTTGAAGATGATGCCGAGGGACGGACCGAGCGTCAGCATGATGACGCCGCCCACCGCCGGGCCGACCAAAATGCCAAGCTGGCGCGCCATCGCGTTCAGCCGCACCGCGCTCGGCAGGGCAGACGGATCCACCGTGTCGTAGAGCAGCAATTGGTTTGGCGTCTGCCACAGCACGCCGGCGCACCCGTGAATAACCAGCAGCAGCATCGCGTGCCACATTTCAAGCGTGTCGGTGATGAAGAAAAATCCCCATCCCGCCGAGGCCACGATGAACAGCAGCATCCCGCACTGGATGATGCGGCGCGGGTCGTAGCGGTCGGCCAGCGAACCCACGGCGACCGAGAACAGCAGGAATGGCAGCCAATGCGACAGCACGGCAAAGCCGGCCAGCGCGGGCGAATGAAATTTCTGGAACACCACCCAGTAGCTGATCACGTGCTCGATATTGTCGGCCATCATCGCCAACACATAGGTCGTGAACTGGGCGCGATAGGGCGATGACTTCATGGCCGCGAACGAGCCGGAAGCTGCCGTAGGCG
The DNA here is from genome assembly GCA_902826195.1 of uncultured Bradyrhizobium sp. Lineage (GTDB taxonomy): Bacteria > Pseudomonadota > Alphaproteobacteria > Rhizobiales > Xanthobacteraceae > Bradyrhizobium. The sequence goes on from CADEDX010000057.1 coordinate 3,167, forward strand.
TCGTCGAAGGCTGGGGATTCAAGATATCACCTGGCAGGACTTCACCGGCTTGGCGCTGCGATGCGGCCGAGCCGACACGTTGCTAGCGCCGATACACGCTCGCGGTCACCCACTCAAGCCACGTATATGTGGATATGCTCATGCAAAATAGCTGTCCTGATCGAGACCGGCGAGAAGCCCCGGCTGTTCCGGCTTCCATCCGAGCGTCGATCGGGTTCGCGCGTTCGAGGCCGGCATGTCTATCGCGGCAAACCGGGCGATCCAGCCGAAATGTCCGGCCGCCTCTTCTTGCGTCACGGAGACGACGGGCATGCGAAGCCTGCGGCCGATCAGTTCGGCGATCGCCTTGAACGGCACGCCTTCTTCGGCGACAGCGTGATAGGGGCCGCTCTCGACGCCTTGTTCGATCGCTAGCCGGTAGAGCCGGGCGGCATCGAGGCGATGCACGCCAGGCCATCGATTTTGCCCGTCGCCGACATAGGCCGCGACGCCTTTCTCGCGTGCGATGGCGATCAGGCGCGGGACGAAACCGTGATCGCCCGTGCCATGGGTCGACGGCGCCAACCGCACCGCCGAGGCGCGCACGCCCCGTGTCGCGACGGCGTTCGCCGCGGCCTCGGAGGCGCGTGGTGAATCGGGCGAGGGGTTGTCGCTCTCGGTCGCGATCCGGCCCGTCGCCAGCGAGCCAAACCCTGATGTCACCAGCATCGGCCGTTCCGACCCCTCCAGCACCGAACCCATCGCTTTGATCGCGCGCCGATCTTCCGCGCAGTTCTCCAGGTATCTCGAGAAGTCATGATTGAAGGCGGTGTGGATGACGGCATCCGCCTTGGCGACGCCGTTGCGCAGGCTTTCGAGATCGTCGAGAGCGCCGCGATGGACATCAGCGCCAAGGTTGGGAAGGCTTTTCGTGCCGGCCTCGGAGCGGGCGAGACCGAGCACTTGATGGCCTGAGCTGACGAGTTCGCGGACGATCGCTGAGCCGACAAAGCCGGTCGCGCCGGTGACGAAGATGCGCACGTGTAAAATCTCCAATGATGTTTGGAGAAGGATATTGATCAGGCGTTTGTCATGTTAAATTAGTGATCTTATCGGGGTATAATGACCAACAGGATCAATCGTGACCGTCGAAACCGGCAATTGCTCGGAAGCTATCTCAGGGATCGCCGTACCCGGCTCGATCCGGCCGCCCTCGGGTTTTCAGCTGGACGCAGACGGACGCCGGGGCTGCGCCGGGAGGAGGTCGCCCAGCGCGCCAACATCAGCCCTACCTGGTACACGTGGCTGGAGCAGGGCCGGGGCGGCGCGCCGTCGCCTGACGTATTGAACCGGATCGCGCGTGCACTGATGCTCACCGACATCGAGCGGGAACATCTCTTCTTGCTCGGACTTGGGCGTCCACCAGAGGTCCGCTACACCGCCACCGAAGGCGTGACGCCGCGCCTGCAGCGCCTGCTCGATGCGCTCGATGCCAGCCCCGCGCTGATCAAGACCGCCACCTGGGATGTCGTTGCATGGAATCGCGCCGCGGCTGCGGTGCTGACTGATTACGGCGCCCTTCCTCCCGGCCAGCGCAACATCCTTCGCCTGATTTTTGGCGATCCCCGCGTGCGGGCGGCGCAATATGATTGGGAGCGCGTGGCGCGCTTCGTGGTCGGTGCGTTCAGAGCGGATGCGGCGCGCGCCGGCGCCGTTTCCGAAGTGGGCCGGCTTGTCGACGAACTCTGCAGACTGAGCCCCGAATTCGAAGCCTTGTGGCGCGACAACGACGTCAACGTCCACGGCAAAGGCGTCAAGCGCCTGCGCCATCCGATCCTGGGAGAGCTCACGATGGAGTATTCGGCGTTCGCCGTCGATGGCCGTCCCGACCTTGGCATGGTCGTCTACAATCCGGTCTCGCGGGCGGATGCCGAGCGGATCAGGTCGCTCATCACGTCGTTGCCGGTGCAGGCGTGAACGTAGCTAGCCCTTCAGCAGCCCCATTTCGGCGATGATCGCATTCGCTTCCTTCACCGCGTGGTTGGCCGCCGGCACGCCGCAATAGATTGCCTGCTGCAGCAATATTTCCTTGATGTCGTCGGGCGTGAAGCCGCCTTCGGCAAGGGCGGCGCGCACGTGCAAGCGGAATTCATCCCATTGTCCGAGCGCCACCATGGTGCCGATGACCAGCACGCGGCGGGTGCGGCGGTCGAAATGCGGCCGGGTCCAGATGTCGCCCCAGGCGTAGCGGGTGATCAGGTCCTGGAAATCGGTATTGAACGCGTTGCGGTTCTTGACCGACTTGTCGACCCATTCGTTGCCGAGCACTTTTCGGCGCTGGGCCATGCCGTCGTCGCGGCGTTGATTGTCGTCCATTGGGCGTCTCCTTCGATGTTGTCATTCCGGGGCGATGCGAAGCATCGAACCCGGAATTCAACTGGCAGCAAAGTCTGCGGTGAAATGGATTCTATGATGTGCAATTGCACATCATAGTTTGCGCTGACACGCGCCCCGGAATGACGGCCAGTGTCAGCGTTGCGTCAGAAATCCCACCAGCGCATCCGTAAAAGCGTGCGGCTGCTCGACATTGGAAATATGCGCTGCATCAAGGATGGTCATGCTGGCGCCAGGGATCCGGCTGCGCATGAATTCAGCGTCCGCAATCGTCGTCGACATGTCGTGGCGGCCGGCGATCACCAGCGTCGGGCTTTTGATCTTCGGCAGCAGGTCGCGCTGGTCGAGCGTCGACAGCGCCTCGCAGCAGGCGATGTAGCCCTCGACCGGCGTGGCCAGCATCATCGCCTTCATGTTGGCGGTGATCTGCGGCTCGCGCTCGCGAAAATCCACCGTCAGCCAGCCCGCCAGCACGGCGTCGGCGACCGCGGCGATGCCGCCTTGCTTCACCGCCTTGACGCGGTCGTTCCAGCGCGTCGGGTCAGGGTAGTAGCAGGTGGTGTTGGCCAGCACGATCTTGCCGAACCGCTCGGGCGCGTTGGCGCCCAGCCATTGCCCGACCATGCCGCCCATCGACAGGCCACACCAATGGGCCTTTGCGATGTTGAGGTCGTCGAGGATCGCCAGCACGTCGCGGCCGAAACGCTCCAGCGAATACGGACCAGGCGGCACGTTCGACTTGCCGTGGCCGCGCCGGTCGTAGCGGACGACGCGGAACAGCTGCGTCAGCGCCTTCATCTGCGGCTCCCACATCTGCATGGTCGAGCCCAGCGAATTCGACAGCATCAGCGTCGGTCCGCCGTCGCGGCCTTCGACGGATACGTTGAGCAGGCACCCGTCGGCGTCGATCATCGGCATGGCTTTTCCTTCCTCATGCGCGGGCTCGACCCGCGCATCCATCCAACAAAAGTCTATTCAAGAAGATGGATTGCCGGGTCAAGCGCGGCAATGACATCAACGATCGTCGGTTGAAGCGAGCAGGCGGTCGATCAGGGCCTGTGAGGCACCCTGATAGGCCATCGGCTCGAATAGTTCTGCAATTTTTTCCGTGCCAAGCTGCGCGGCAACTTTCGGGTCGCTCGTCAGCACATCGCGTAGATGCTTCTTGTCCTTGACCGCCTTCTTGCTGGCGGCCTCGATTAGGTGATGCGCGTCGCTCTTGCCGATCTTTTGCGCCAGCGCAAAAGTGACGGCTTCCGCCATGATCAGCCCATGGGTGGCGTCGAGATTGGAGCGCATGCGTACCGCGTCGATTTCCAGTCCCTCGGCGATATCGACGATCGCGGCCAGTGCGCCTGACGTCACCAGCATCAGTGTCGGCAGCGTCGGCCATTCCGCGTGCCAGGGGCCGGCGCTGCGCTCATGGTCCTGCACCTGCGCCGCAAAGATCGTGGCCGCGAGGTTCGGAGCCATGGTGGCCGCCGCCAGCGCGCTGGCCGCCGCGACGGGATTGCGTTTGTGCGGCATGGTCGAGGAGCCGCCGCGGCCTTCGCCCGAGGGCTCGAAGGCTTCGCGGACGTCGGTCTGCATCAACAGCGAAACGTCGCGCGCGATCTTGCCGCAGCTGCCGGCCAGGATGGCCAACACCGAGGCCGCCTCTGCGATGCGGTCGCGGTGGGTGTGCCAGGGCGCGTCGGGCAGCGGCAGTGTGAGCTCCTTCGCCAGTTCTTCCGCGACTTTCAGCCCGTTGTCGCCCAGCGCCGCCAAGGTGCCGGCTGCGCCGCCGAATTGCAGCGCCAGCGTTTCGCCGCGCAGCCGCTGCAGCCGCAGTTTCGAGCGCTGCAGCACCGCGGCGTATTCGGCGAGCTTCAGCCCGAACGGCATCGGCAGCGCATGCTGCAGCCAGGTGCGGGCGACCACGGGGGTGTGCCGGTGTTGGTGTGCCAATTTGGCAAAGCCCGCGATGGCGCGGGTGATGTCCGTGAGCAGCGCGTCGATGCCGGCGCGAAGCCCGAGCATGGCGCCGGTATCGATGACGTCCTGGCTGGTCGCGCCCCAATGGACATAACGCGCCGCCTCTGCGTCCACCTTGGCGACGTTGGCCGTCAGCGCCTTGACCAGCGGGATGGCGAGATTGCCGGACCGGGTCGCCGCCTCCGCCAGCGCGGCGAGATCGAATGATTCGGCCCGGCACGTAATCGTGATCGGTTTGGCTGCGCTGGCCGGAATCACCCCCACCGCGGCTTCGGCGCGCGCTAGCGCCGCCTCGAAATCCAGCATGTTTTGCAGGGTCGCGGCATCGTCGCAGATCGCGCGCATTGTTGCGCTCGACAGCATCGGGGCCAGCAAAGGAGAGAGGGACGTGCTCATCTGGGCGCGACCTAACCATTCCGGCCTGTCGCTGCCAATGCCCTTGTCGGCGGGGTTCTGCTGCACTTGCGAATATGCATTGCTCGTCGCCGCAGGCGGCCTTCCTTTTGGCCCGGCCGTGCTTTACTTGGGCGTATCAGGTAAAAGCGATCCAGGAGGCAACCCCATGGCCATGACGATGAACGGCGAAGTCCAGCTTGCGGCGTCGCGTGAGGCCGTGTGGGCCAAGCTGAACGATCCCGATGTGCTGAAGGCCTGCATTCCCGGCTGCGAGGAGCTGGAAAAGACCGAGGACAACGGCTTCCGCGCCACCGCCAAAATGAAGGTCGGGCCGGTCTCCGCCCGCTTCAAGGGCAAGGTCAATTTGAGCGATCTCGACCCGCCCAACGGCTACAAGATCTCTGGCGAAGGCGAGGGCGGCGTCGCCGGCTTTGCCAAGGGCGGGGCCACCGTGGCGCTCGCCGAGAAGGATGGCGGTACCCTGTTGAGCTATAATGTCGAGGCCCAGATCGGCGGCAAGCTCGCCCAGCTCGGCCAGCGCCTGATCAACGGCGCGGCCAAGAAGCTGGCCGACGAGTTCTTCGCCAATTTCGCCAAGGCAGTGCAAGGTTAATGTAAGTCTTGACGAGGCTGATTCTGCGCGGCCTGGCGCGGATTGAACGGGTCCGTCAAGTCACTCGGGCCATGTCCCAGGAGAGGGTCTCGTGAGGGGCTCCTGAGGTTGCTCATTACCGGGATGGCCCATATTATGGGTTTTGGAATGGTTTTAAACGTCTGCGCGGCCGACATGCGGCGGTGCAGCTCAAGAGAGTGCTGATGGCCAAGATTTCCCTGATCGTGAACGGTAATCCCGTCAACGCCAATATCGATCCACGTACCCTTCTGGTTCAGTTTCTGCGGGAAAATCTGCGGCTGACGGGCACCCATGTCGGTTGCGACACCTCGCAATGCGGCGCCTGCGTCGTGCATATCGACGGCAAGGCGGTGAAGTCCTGCACCACGCTCGCGGTCATGGCCGACGGTCACGAGGTCAAGACTATCGAGGGGCTGGCCGCCGACGGCGCGCCGCTGCATCCGATGCAGGAAGCGTTTCGCGAGCATCACGGCCTGCAGTGCGGCTTCTGCACCCCCGGCATGATCATGACCGCGGTCGATCTGGTCCATCGCAAGGGCCATGACCTGTCCGACCACGTCATCCGCGAGGAGCTCGAAGGCAATCTGTGCCGCTGCACCGGCTACCAGAACATCGTCGCCTCGATCGCCGCCGGCGCCAAGGCGATGGGCAAATCCGATCTCGCTTAACTGATATCATCGCGACCGCGATCAGGAAGTTCTCCATGTACGAATTCAAATATCACCGTCCGGCGACCGTGCGGCAGGCCGCCAATCTCCTGTTGAAGAACGAAGATGCCAAGGTGATTGCCGGCGGCCATACGCTGGTGCCGGTCATGAAGCAGCGCCTCGCCAGCCCGCCACATCTGGTCGACCTCTCCCATATCGAGGGGCTCGATACGATCGAGATGAAGGGCCGCTCGCTGGTGATCGGCGCGACCGCCAAGCACGCCACCGTCGCGACTTCGGCCATCGTCGGCGAAGCCATTCCGGCGCTCGCCGAGCTTGCCGCCCAGATCGGCGATCCTGCGGTGCGCCATAAGGGCACGATCGGCGGTTCGCTCGCCAACAACGATCCGACCGCGGATTACCCGGCCGCCGTGCTCGCGCTCGGCGCCACCATCGTCACCAACAAGCGCCGTCTCAAGGCGGAAGAATTCTTCCAGGGCTTGTTCACCACGGCGCTCGAAAGCGACGAGATCATCACCAAGGTGATGTTCCCGCTGCCGAAGAAGGCGGCCTACATCAAGTTCCGCAACCAAGCCTCGCGCTACGCGCTGGTCGGCGTCTTCGTCGCCAAGCGTCCGTCCGACGTGCGCGTCGCTGTCACCGGCGCGGGCTCCGACGGCGTGTTCCGCGCCATCGCTTTCGAAGAGGCGCTGAAGAAGCGTTTTTCGCACAAGGTGCTCGACGGCATTTCGGTCTCGGCCGAGGGGCTGAACAGCGATCTGCACGGCAGCGCCGAATATCGCGCGCATCTGATCGGCGTGCTGACGCGACGCGCTGTCGAAGCGGCGACGGCGAAGTGAGTTTGCCGCTTTTCAGCGTATCGAGATTGGCTTTCCAATGACTGCATCGGCGCTACCGAAATCCGTCGATGAGATGCTCGAGTTGTTGACCTCGCGCGGCTATTTGGCCGAGCGATCGCTGGCGACGGTGACCTATTTGTCGCTGCGCATGGGGCGGCCGCTGTTTCTCGAAGGCGAGGCTGGCGTCGGCAAGACCGAGATCGCGAAGGTGCTGTCGGCGGCGCTCGGCCGCAAGCTGATTCGCCTGCAATGCTACGAAGGCCTCGACGTTGCTTCCGCCGTCTACGAGTGGAGCAGCGCGGCGCAGATGATCGCGATCCGGCTGGCGGAAGCCGCCGGCGATACCGATCGCGACCAGTTGTCGTCGGATATCTTTGCCGAGCGCTTTCTGATCAAGCGCCCGCTGCTGCAGGCGCTGGAGCCCGACGTTGCCGGTGCGCCGGTGCTTCTGATCGACGAACTTGACCGCGCCGACGAGGCGTTCGAGGCCTATCTTTTGGAAATTCTCTCGGACTTCCAGGTCACGATCCCCGAGTTCGGCACCATCAAGGCGCCGCATCCGCCGATCGTCATCATCACCTCGAACCGTACCCGCGAGATCCATGACGCGCTGAAGCGGCGCTGCCTGTATCATTGGGTCGATTACCCCGATGCCGAGCGCGAACTTGCGATCGTCAAGTCGCGCGTGCCGGGCATCTCCGCGAAATTGTCGCAGCAGGTCGTCCGCTTCGTGCAGGCGCTGCGCGACCAGGATTTTTACAAGTCGCCGGGGGTCGCCGAGACCATCGACTGGGCCACCGCGCTGACCGAACTCGACGCTCGTTCGCTGACGCCGCAAGTCGTCGGCGACACGCTCGGCGCGCTGCTGAAGTACCAGGACGACATCGCGCGGATGCAGGGCGACACGCTGCAGAAGGTTTTGAAGGAAGCGACGAGCGAGAATTGACCGCGCGTCGTAACGAAGTCCCGTCATTCCGGGGCGCGCCACTTGGCGCGAACCCGGAATCCATCGAGCCGCGTCGGCGCTGAAAAATGGATTCCGGGCTCTCGCTGCGCTCGCCCCGGAATGACGGCGGAGGTTTGTGCATCTTGACCACCATCGACCACCTCAATCCCCCCACGGGCCATATGGCCAACAACGTCGTCGGCTTTGCCCGTGCGTTGCGCGCAGCCGGCATTCCGGTCGGCCCCGGTGCGGTGATCGACGCGCTCAACGCGCTGCAGGCGATCGAGATCGGCAACCGCGCCGACGTCTACGCCACGCTGGAAGCGATCTTCGTCAAGCGGCGCGAACACATGCTGATCTTTGCGCAAGCCTTCGACCTGTTCTTCCGCGCTGCCGAGGACTGGAAGCACATGCTGGATTCGGTGCCGCTGCCGGACCACGCCAAGAAGAAGCCGCCGCCGGCTTCGCGCCGGGTGCAGGAGGCGCTGGCGCAGCCCTCGATGCGCGAAGAAGCGCCGCAGGTGCAGGAGCAGGAATTGCGCCTGTCGGTTTCCGACAAGGAGATCCTGCAGAAAAAGGATTTTGCGCAGATGAGCGCGGCTGAGATCGCCGAGGTGACCCGCGCCATCGCCGACATGAGGTTGCCGCAGGCCGAGCTGCGCACCCGCCGTTACCAGCCCGACGCCAAGGGCCTGCGGCTGGACATGCGCCGCACGCTGCGCAGCTCGTTGCGCACCGGCGGCGAAATCATCGATATCAGAAAACTCGGCCGGATCGACAAGCCGGCGCCGATCGTGGCGCTGCTCGATATCTCCGGCTCGATGAGCGAATATACCCGCCTGTTCCTGCACTTCCTCCACGCCATCACCGATGCCCGCAAGCGCGTGTCGGTGTTTCTGTTCGGCACGCGGCTGACCAATGTGACGCGTTCCTTGCGGGCACGCGATCCCGACGAGGCGCTGGCGAGCTGTTCGTCCTCCGTTGAGGATTGGGCCGGAGGGACAAGGATCGCGACCTCGCTGCACAGTTTCAACAAATTGTGGGGCCGGCGGGTGCTCGGCCAGGGCGCGATCGTTCTCCTTATATCCGACGGGCTGGAACGGGAGGCCGATGACAAGCTGGCCTTCGAGATGGACCGGCTGCACCGTTCCTGCCGCCGCCTGATCTGGCTCAATCCGCTGCTGCGCTATAGCGGATTTGAGGCCAAGGCGCAGGGTATCAAAATGATGCTGCCGCACGTTGACGAATTCCGTCCGGTGCATAACTTGACCTCGATGGAGGGGCTGATCGAGGCGCTTTCCGCAGCCCCGCCGCCGCACCATATCAGCCGCATCCGCCCCGCAGCTTGAAAGGGCTTCAAAATGCTCAACCGCGACGAAGACATCCTGCAGGCCGCCGAGAACTGGCAGAAGGCCGGCCATGGCGTGGCGCTGGCGACCGTGGTCGAGACGTGGGGCTCGGCGCCCCGGCCGGCCGGCTCCAGCCTCGTCATCAACGACGACGGCACCTTTCTGGGCTCGGTGTCCGGCGGCTGCGTCGAAGGCGCAGTGGTCACCGAGGCGCTCGATGTGATCGCCAGCGGCAAGCCCAAAATGCTCGAATTCGGCGTCGCTGACGAAACCGCCTGGAATGTCGGGTTGTCTTGCGGCGGCACCATCCGCGTCTTCGTCGAGAAGGTGGGCTGATCGTGAAACTGGAAACCGTCACGCAGGTCAACGTCGAGCGCGCCGCGCGCCGGCCCGTTATCGTGGTCACCGATACCGCCAGTGGCGAACAGCGGCTGGTGAAGGCGAAGGACATCGCCACGGATCCATTGAGCGCCGAACTGGCGAAGCAACTCCGCATGGGCAAGAGCGGGACGGTCGAGAGCGGCGGCAAAAAACTGTTCCTCAATGTCTATGCGCCGACCGCACGCCTCGTCATCGTCGGAGCGGTCCATATCAGCCAGGCGCTGGCGCCGCTGGCGCGCTCGCTCGGTTACGACGTGACGGTGGTCGATCCGCGCACCGCCTTTGCGAGCCCCGAGCGCTTTCCCGACTTGCCGCTGATTGCGGAATGGCCTGATGTCGCGCTGCCGCCGCTCAATATCGATCACTACACGGCGTTCGTCGCCGTCACGCACGATCCCAAGATCGACGACCCGGCGCTCCTGCACGCCTTCGCGCGGGACTGCTTCTATATCGGTGCGCTGGGCTCGCGAAAGACCCACGCCAAGCGCGCCGAGCGGCTGAAGGCGCAGGGTGCCTCGGACGCCGACATTGCGCGCATCCATGCGCCGATCGGGCTCAACATCGGCGCGGTGTCGCCGTCGGAGATCGCGGTCTCGATCATGGCCGAGATCACCGCCGAGCTGCGGCTGCCGAAAGAAGCCGCGAAGGTGCAGGCGGCATGAAGTTCGGCCCCGCCAGTCCGGCCGACGCGATTGGCGGCGTTACCGTCCACACGCTGCGGCAGGGTTCGCTGGTGCTCAAGAAAGGCACCATGGTCGGTCCCGCCGAGGTTGAGGCGCTCAAAAAGGCGGGCGTCATGGAAGTTGTCGTGGTGCGGCTGGAGGCGGGCGACGTCTCCGAAGACGAGGCCGCCGCCAGCATCGCGCAGGCCGTCGCGGGCGAGGGCGTCAATGTCGAGCGCGCCTTTACCGGCCGCGCCAATCTGTTTGCGGCGCAGGCCGGCGTGCTGGTGGTCGATCGCACCGCGGTCGACCGCATCAACGGCGTCGACGAAGCCATCACCTTTGCGACGCTCGCGGCCTTTAAGCCGGTGGTCGAAGGCGAGATGATCGCGACCGTCAAGCTCATTCCATTCGGCGTCGAAGCGAAGCTTCGCGATGCGGCCGTTGATCTCGCGGGCAAGGACACGCTGCGGGTTGCGTCTTACGTGATCAAAAAGGTCGGCGTGGTCTCGACCCTGCTGCCGGGGCTGGCGCCAAAGGTAATCGACAAAACCTTGCGGGTGACGGCCGAACGGCTGGCGCCGGCCGGCGCCAGCATCATCGCCGAGCGTCGCGTGCCGCACGATGAAGTGGCGCTGGCGTCGTCGATCAAGGAGCTGCTCGGCCTCGGCGCCGAGCTGGTAATCGTGTTCGGCGCCTCCGCTATCGCCGACCGCCGCGATGTGATTCCGGCGGCGATAACCGAGATAGGCGGCAGGATCGAGCACTTTGGCATGCCGGTCGACCCTGGCAATCTGCTGCTCATCGGCAGCGCCGGTGGCGTGCCGGTGCTGGGCGCGCCGGGCTGCGCGCGCTCGCCCGTGGAGAATGGCTTTGACTGGGTGCTGATGCGACTTCTCGCCGGCCTCAAGGTCACGCGAGCTGAACTCACCAGGATGGGCGTCGGCGGCCTGCTGATGGAAATCGTGACGAGGCCGCAGCCGCGCACCGTGGCCGATCTCGAAGCCAACCGTGACGTCGCCGCGATCCTGCTCGCCGCCGGCCGCTCGACACGGATGGGCGGGCCCAACAAGCTGCTTGCAGAACTTGATGGCAAGAAGCTGGTGCGGATCGTGGCCGAGCAGGCGCTGGCTTCGAAGGCGAGCGATGTGATCGTCGTCACCGGTCATCAGGCCGATCTGGTCGAGCAGGCGCTGGCGGGGCTGAACGTGAAATTCGTGCGCAATCCCGACTTCGCCGGCGGGCTGGCGTCCTCGGTCAAGGCCGGCATCGCGGCGGTGTCAGACAAGGCCGACGGCGCCATCGTCTGCCTCGGTGATATGCCGCTGATCGATGCGAAGCTGATCGACAGGTTGATCGAGGCCTTCGCGCCGGACCGCGGCCAACTGATCGCGGTGCCGGTCAGCGACGGTCGCCGCGGCAATCCCGTGTTGTGGTCGCGCCGCTTCTTCAAGGAGTTGATGACGCTCGACGGCGACGTCGGTGCCCGTCACCTGATCACCAAGCACGCGGAGGCGGTTGCCGAAGTCCCGGTCGACGGCGAGAGCGCGTTTCTCGACATCGACACGCCGCAGGCGCTGGAAGCGGCCCGAAGGGGATAGCTTTGCAGGGTGGGCAAAAGGCGCACAGCGCCTTGCCCACCACGCATCCGCAAAGCAAGAAGATGGTGGGCTCGCTCCGCTCAGCCCACCCCACGACGCCTCCATTCACCAAATTTAAAAACCCCCGGGCTAGCTTCTGCAGGTTGCCTCGGGGGAGGGGATCTTGATTGTTTCGACCGTGGCGGCGCAGCGCCGCGCGTTGTTCGTGGCTGTGCTGGCGCTGATTCTGGGTGTCTCAGGCTACATCGGCAAGGCCTGGGCGGCGGGCGCCTTCGCCGTCGGCAAGTGCGGTGCCTATGGCAAGGCCTACGACTATCCCGCGGAACCTGCCGCGCGCGCCGCGGCATTGAAGCAATGCAAGGGCCATTGCACAACCGTTACCATGAAGCGCGCCTGCGCCGCGTTTGCCGTGGACCTGACCAACCCCTGCGGCGCCCACGGCTACGCCGTGAAACCGAGAATTTCTAGTTCGCTCAATGCCGCGGCCAGGAAGTGCTATGAATTCGGCGGCAAGGAATGCGTGATCCGCGCCTGGGCCTGCGACGCCAAGGGGTGATAACCTTGCTATAGTCATTCCGGGGCGGGCGTCAGCGCGAACTATGATGTGCAATTGCACATCATAGTTCGCGTCTTCGACTCGCCCCGTGACAACGGAGAGACAATGCAATTCGACACCAAGATCGCGGTTGTGATCCGGACCGACCTCGAACCGTGGCAGAAGCTTAACGTCGCGTCCTTTCTCGCCGGCGGCATTGCCGCGGGCTTTACCGAATGTATCGGCGAGCCCTATGGCGATGCGTCAGGTACGAAATATCTGTCGCTTATCGGTCAGCCGATCCTGATCTATGGCGCCGACCGGGCCGCGCTCTCCCGCGCGCTCGAACGGGCGCTGGCGCGAAACGTCACGCCCGCGGTCTATACCGAGGACATGTTCAAGACCACGCATGACGCCGCCAACCGCGAGGTGGTTAAGGCCGTGATCCGCGCCGAACTGAATCTGGTCGGTATTGCCATGCGCGCCGAGCGCAAAGTGATCGACAAGATCGTCGATGGGCTGAAGTTTCACAGCTAGCCGCAGGCCTTGCGGCATGGCCACAAATTTCGAATATTCGCTCGGTCGGGATTCCGGAGGGAAACCCGGCCATCGGAACCCGGGCAGCGGGCAACAAGGGAGAGACGCCATGGTGCGGCAAACCGCGGGTAGTATCGCTGACAACAAAGAATTCGTGACCAGCCGGCGTAGATTTTTGGCCAGTTCAGGTCTGGCGGCGATGGGGGCGGTCATCGGTGGCGCACTGCCGCTGTCGCGCGACGGTTCGTTGATTCCGCAAGCCTACGCGCAGAGCGCGGCGCCTGCACCTGCGGTAGCGAAGGGACCGCAATATCTGAAATTCCCCGGCAAGAACGAGGGCCTTGTGGTGCTCGGCGAAAAGCCGCTGGTCGCCGAGACGCCGGAAAGCCTGCTCGACGACGACACCACGCCGATCGAAAAATTTTACATCCGCAACAACGGGCAGATTCCCGAGGAGGCAAAGGACCCCGACGCCTGGAAGATCGTCATCGACGGCGAGGTCAACAACAAGATTGAGATCACGCTCGGCGAACTGAAGTCGAAATACAAGGCGGTGACGCGGCGCATGGTGCTGGAATGCGGCGGCAACGGCCGGGCTGCCTTCTCGCCGCCGGCGCGCGGCAACCAGTGGACCAACGGCGGCGCCGGCTGCGCCGAATGGACCGGCGTGCCGCTGGCCGATCTGCTCAAGAAGGCCGGCCTCAAGCCATCAGCCAAATACACCGCGCATTATGCCGCCGACCTGCATCTGTCGGGCGACGCCGGCAAGCCGACCATCTCGCGCGGGGTGCGCATCGAGAAGGCGATGGATCCGAACACGCTGATCGTGTGGGCGATGAACGGCAAGCCGCTGCCGAACATCCACGGCGGACCGGTGCGCCTGATCGTGCCGGGCTGGGCCGGCTCGGCTTCGCAGAAATGGCTGACCCGCATCACCATCCGCGACAGGGAGCATGACGGTCCAGGGATGACCGAGTTTTCCTATCGTACGCCGATCAAGCCGATGGTGCCCGGCGACAAGGGCGATCCCGCAAACTTCCGCATCCTGGAATCGATGCCGGTGCGCTCCATCATCACCAACCCCGCCAATGGTGCGAAGTTCGCCGCCAGCACCAAGGAACTGAGGCTGCGCGGCGCCTCCTGGGCCGGCGATCTCACCGTGAAGCAGGTCGACGTCTCGCTCGATTTCGGCGCGACCTGGCAACGCGTCATGCTGGACAAGCCGAAGAACAAATATGATTGGCAGCGCTGGACCGCGACCGCGAAGCTGTCGACCGACGGCTATTTCGAAATCTGGGTGCGCGCCACCGATACCAAGGGCGCGATGCAGCCGCATCAGGCCGGGTTCTGGAATCCGCAAGGCTATGGCGGCAACGCCATGCACCGCATCGCCGTGCTCGTCGGATGATGCCGCGGTTGCTTGCGCTGACCGTCGTGGCCGGCATGCTTTTGACCACGCCGGCCATCGCGCAAACGACATTCACCCCGCGTGAGGAAAGCCCGGAGGAGTTCGCAGCCGGCAAGGGCCGTGATGAAACCTTCTACGCCTGCACCGCCTGCCACGGCTTCCGCTTGGTGGCGCAACAGGGGTTGACGCGCGCGCAGTGGGAGGATTCGATTGCCCTGATGGTCCGCCGCCATAACATGCCGCCGCTCGATGACAAGAACCGCGAAACGGTGCTGAACTACCTGGAGGCGGCTTATCCGCCGCGCGCGCCGGTCGGCAGGCGAGACTGGGTCAATCCCTTTGCGAAGTGAGGGACAAACCCTTGACGTCAGTACGCGCCGGGTCAGAATGGCGATATGCCGCTGGGAGACGATTCCATGAGGTTCTTGATCACTGCGCAGGATACGGCGGGAAACGTAACGCTTAACCGGACGTCGGTTCCGGCCGCGTTGAAGAAGGCCGGGGAGTTGATCTCGGACGGTTGCTGGAACGTCGAGATCGTCACGCCTGACGGCGCAACCTATCATCCCGGCGAATTCGATCAGTTGAGGGAGCGCGCCGGCCCGACCGGTTTGGACCAGTCGCTGACCGCGCATTAATTAAGAAGAGATCGTTCGAACGGCCGGCAGGGCGCCCCCGCCTGCCGCGTTGCAGCTGCTTCAGCCTAGCCTTCCAAGGTGAAACCGACCCGCAAGGTGACCTGGTAGTGGCGCACTGATCCATCCTCGATGTGGCCGCGCGTTTGCACCACCTCGAACCATTTCATGAAGCGAATGGTTTTCGATGCGCGGCCGATCGCGTTCTGGATGGCGTCCTCGATGCTCTTTTCGGAAGACCCGACGAGTTCGAGGATCTTGTAGACGTGATCTTGCATTTCAGCGGAGTCTGGCACGGTGAACCCTCCGTTTCATGCGTACGGGCGAAGACTTGATCAGACGTGAGTCAACGTCACTCCGTCATCTACGTTCCAGCGATGTGCCGTGATTGGTGGGGCAGGGCACGGAGGCTGCCTGCGACGGCGTTCAGCCGGGGTCGTCAGCGCCGTCCATGACTTTGTACAAGGCGGCGCTTTGTACAAGGCGGTGTTTTTGTGTAAGGCGAGGCCCAGCCGGATGGCCGGTTCGCGCTTCCATGGATGCCCTGAAATTCGCTATGCTCAGGGCCCCGAGGGTCGCGCCACGACCGATTGCCCTTCGCGTCAAATAGATTATCATTCTCAAGGAGTTAGAGTATCATGAAACGCCGTACGTTCCTCCAGGGCGGCGCGCTCGCCGGCGCGACCACGCTCGTGGCGGCCCCCGCGATCGCGCAGGCCGCGCCCGAAATCAAGTGGCGCCTGACCTCGAGCTTCCCGAAGTCGCTCGACACGATCTACGGCACGGCGCAGACGTTTGCGAAATACGTCGCCGATGCCACCGATAACAAATTCCAGATCCAGACTTTTGCGGCCGGCGAGATCGTGCCCGGCCTGCAGGCGCTCGATGCCGTGAGCTCCGCGACCGTCGAGATGGCACAGACGCCGCTGTATTTCTACATCGGCAAGGAGCCGGCGCTGGCCTATGCGACCGGCGCGCCGTTCGGCATGAACCACCGCCACCAGCATTCTTGGTGGTCGTTCGGCGGTGGTGCCGACCTCACCAACGAGGCGCTGAAGCCGTTCAAGACGCACGCGATCCTGTGCGGCAATTCCGGCACGCAGATGGGCGGCTGGTTCCGCAAGGAGATCAAGACCGTCGACGATCTGCAGGGCCTGAAATTCCGCATCGCCGGCATGGGCGGCCACGTGCTGGCAAAACTCGGCATCGTGCCGCAGCAGATCGCGGGCGGCGACGTCTACTCGGCCCTGGAAAAAGGCTCGATCGACGCCGCGGAGTTCGTCGGCCCCTATGACGACGAGAAGCTCGGCTTCTACAAGGTCGCGAAGTATTACTACTTCCCCGGCTGGTGGGAAGGCGGCGCCATGCTGCACATGATCGTCAACGACGAGAAATGGAACTCACTGCCGAAGCAGTACCAGGCGATCGTCAACCAGGCCGCGTCCGCCGCGGGGGCGTGGATGATCGAGAAATACGACAGCGTCAATCCGGCTGCCTTGAAGCGGCTGGTCGCCGGCGGCGCCGAACTGCGCGCGTTCCCGCAGCCGGTGATGGAGGCCTGCTACAAGGCCACCCAGGACCATCTCAACGAGATCGCCGAGAAGACCCCGCTGTTCAAGAAGACCAAGGAAAGCCACGACGCGTATATGAAGGAAGTGCTGTTCTATACGCAGATCGCGGAGAACTATTACGACAATTATCTGCTCAGCAAGATGCGCAAGGGCTGAGTGCGACGTAGAGAGTAGATGGGGTAACGGGCCGGCCGCCCGCTCGCTACGGCGCAATTTGGAAGCGC
>CADEDX010000058.1 GCA_902826195.1 uncultured Bradyrhizobium sp.
CCGGCTCGATCAGGCCCCCCGGACGTGGTGCGGCGGTCGAGACTCCGGCGGGCGGTCCGCTAAAACCCTCTCCGATCAGCGACACCGTGATCTTCGTGGCGCCACCGGATCGCGAGGCGCGGCTTGAATCGCGCACGCCCGTCATGGCCAAGCCGCAGCCAAATCAATTCGCCAAGGTTCAGGGCGTGGACAATGTGCTGGTCCGTCTGCAGACCTCGCTTGATTCGGTCGAGCGACGCCAGATGGCGGCATTGAGCTCCGTCGAGGACGGCATGGAATCGCGGCTGCGCCGGATGCGCGGCGTGTTCAACGATCTCGGCCTCGACATGGCGCAGCTCGAAGCGGCGACGCCGCGCTCGGCGATCGGCGGGCCATTCGTGCCGGTAAAACTGCCGGCCGATGCCGGCGCGTTCGAGCGTCAGCTCTACCGGATCAACATCACCCGTACGCAGATGCAACGCCTCAACGCGACGCTGGCGCTGGTGCCCTACCGCAAGCCCGTTGTCGGCGAAGTCGAGTTCACTTCCGGTTTCGGTGTCCGCAGCGATCCCTTCCTCGGCCGCCCGGCGATGCATACCGGCCTCGACTTCCGCGCCGCCACCGGCGATCCGGTCCGCGCCACCGCCAACGGCAAGGTCGTGTCATCGGGCTGGATGGGCGGCTATGGCCGGATGGTGGAGATCGACCACGGCAACGGGCTCTCGACGCGCTACGGCCATCTGTCGGAAATCCACGTCAAGGTCGGCGACGTCATCAAGATCGGTCAGGTGATCGGCGCCGTCGGCTCCACCGGTCGCTCTACCGGCCCGCACCTGCATTATGAAACGCGGATCGACGGCGACGCGGTCGACCCGCAGAAGTTTTTGCGCGCAGGCGTCAGGCTCAGCTCAGGCTAGCTTCGTTTCCCAACCGGCGTTTAGGCGCCGCCTGTGTGGAACCGCCGCGCGCTCCGCGTCTGAAAATCTTTCAAAGCCCATGTCGGATCGCGGATGGCCCGGCCGTCCTTGTGACAGAGCCCGAGCTAACCTGACCAAACTCTGCGAGATGCTCCGCTCAGTCATGGAGAAATAGAGTCATGTCCGAAGGCAATACCGTTCGCCTGCACCGTGTCTTCGCCACCAAGCCTGAGAAGGTCTTTCGCGCGTTCCTGGACGCCGACGCGATGGCCAAGTGGCTGCCGCCTTACGGCTTCACCTGCAAGGTTCATCATTTCGAGGCCAAGGTGGGCGGTACGTTCAGAATGTCGTTTTCGAACTTCACCACCAACACAGGCCACTCGTTCGGCGGGGAATATCTCGAAATCGTGCCCGACGAGCGGATTCGCTACACCGACAAGTTCGACGACCCCAATCTTCCCGGGGTCATCGAGGTCACCGTCACGCTGAAAGCGGTTTCCTGCGGCACTGAGATCAACATCGAACAGGCGAACCTGCCGACCGTCATTCCGGTCGAATCCTGCTATCTCGGTTGGCAGCAATCGCTCGCCCAGCTTGCGCTGCTCGTCGAGCCTGATATCCCGGGGTAGCGCCACCAGCGCTCGTGTAGGATGGGTTGAGCCCTTCGCGAAACCCATCACCTTCCGCGCAAGGATTTGATGGGCTTCGCAACAGCTCAACCCATCCTGCGAGACTGCGCGTTGGTTCAGTGCCCGACCTCGCCGGTGATGACGTCGCCGAACAGCTCCCAGCTTTCGCCGTTAAACTTCATCAACTGCATCTGCTCGATCGGAAAATAGTCATTCGCCGCCGTATTGATCTTGATGCCGGGCAACAGCACGTCGCTGGTAAAATCCTTCAAGCTTGAGGCCTGTTTCATCACGTTCTCGCGCGTGAGATTGTCGCCGCACTGCTTCAGCACCTGAACCATGGTTTGCGCCGTCGCATAGCCGTAGACGTTGTTGTTATTGGTCTTGTCGCCGTCTGGAAAATACTTGTCCATGAACGCGAGCCAGGCCTTGATCCCGGGATCGTCCTTCCACAGCGGATCGGTTGGGTCCTTGATGTAGGCCGTGGAGATGATGCCCTTGGCATTTTCGAGGCCGGCCGGCTTGAGCACGGTTGCGACCGATGTCGAGACGTTGCCGAGGAAATAGACCGGCTTCCAACCAAGTTCCGCGACTTTCCGGATTGCCTGTGCCGCTCCCTTGGGCGCTGCCCATGTCATGAAGATGTCGGCGCCGGAATCCTTCAGCGCGACGATCTGCGAATCGATGGTGGGATCGGACACCTCGTAGGATTTGTCCGAGATGATCATGCCGGCCTTGTCGCCGAGGCCGTCGCGCAGTCCCTTCATCTGGTCCTTGCCGGCGTCGTCGTTCTGCCAGAGCGCCGCGATCTTGCCCTTTGGAAAATTCTTCAGGATATAGGCGGCGTAGATGCGCCCCTCGCTCTGGTAGTTCGGTTGCCAGCCCATGGTCCACGGAAAATTCTGCGGATCGCCGAACTTGGTCGCGCCGGTCGCGACGAACAGTTGCGGCACTTTCTTCGAATTCATGTATTTTTGGGTGGCCGAGTTAGACTGCGTGCCGAGCGGCTGGAAGATCAGCAGTACCTCGTCGCTTTCGACCAGCTTGCGCGCCTGCTCGACCGCCTTCGGCGGGCTGAAGGCGTCGTCATAACTGACGAAGTTGATCTTGCGGCCGTTGATGCCGCCCTCGGCGTTGATCTTGTTGAAATAGGCCGCCTGCGCCTTTCCGATCGTGCCATAGGCCGACGCCGGGCCGCTATAGGGCATGATGTTGCCGATCTTGATTTCGGTATCGCTGGCGCCGGGATCGTATTTCTTCTGCGCCTGGGCTGTGGTCGCGATCATTGCGGCGACGGCGAACGCCGTCAGGGCCATCAGGTTTGGCATGCGAACCGGCATCGTTTTCTCCCTTGTTTTTCTTGTTCTGACGCAGTCTTGGAAGGGAGTGTCGCAAGCGGTGTCGTCCGTGGCAAGCGCGGGGTTATTCCGCATCACGAAAGGGCATTGTTGCGCGCCGCCATTTGTGATTGATGCAGCTGGCGCGATCGCAAGGCCCAGAGGTTGGATGGGGTTGGAACAGAACCTACGAATTGGGCCACGGCATCCAAGGCTCGCCGCCGCGGGCTTCCGCGTCGCGCGCTGGCTGGCGGCGAAGACGATGGGGGCTGCGGGATTCCACCAGCTAGGCTCGGAATTTTGCGACGCGCGGATCGCGCATGTACGCGAAAAGCTCGCGCGCGGAGAGACGGTCTATCTCGCGGGCCTCGGCGCACCCGGCACGCATAATTCAGGACTGGCGCTGGTCGAGGTGACGCAGGCGAACGGGCCGCGGTTGCTCGTCAACAACGAGGAAGAGCGCTTTTCCGGCAACAAGCACACGACCGAATATCCAAAGCTCTCGATCGACGCTGCCGTTGCCACGCTGCGCGGCATGGGCCGCGATGTCGGCGATATCGATGCCTGGCTCACGAGTTGGGATTATCCGACGCTCGCCGGCACGCTGGCGCGTTCGGTGCTCGAGGAATTGCCACAGAGTTTCAAGCTCGTGCGTACCACGGAGGCCGCCGGCTTCGACGGCCGCCGCCTCGACCAGATGACGCGGACCCCGAAAATCCTGGCCCGCCAGCTCGGGCTCGCCGAGCACGTGCCGCTGATCTGCCTGCGCCATCACGACAACCACGCCTGGTTTTCGTACGCCGCCTCGCCGTTCGCAGACGACGGCAAGCCGACGGCGGTTGCCGTGCTCGACGGCACCGGCGATCAGGGCTCGATCTCGCTTTACGTCGTCGAGCGTGGCGCGATGCGCCGGCTCTATTGCAACGACAGCATGTTCGATTCACTCGGCGCGTTCTACAGCGTGATTTCCTCGACGCAGGGCGGCTGGACCTGGCTGTCCAGCGAAGGCCGCTATATGGGCGCCGCGGCGTGGGGCGACATGGACCGCGCGACCAACCCGTATTACGCGCGGCTGCGGGAGGTACTGCATTTCGGCAGCGATGGCGAGGTCCTCCTCAACCGCGCAATGGCCAACTGGTATTGCGACCCGTTCGATCATCCCTACAAGCAGGCGCTGACGGACATCCTCGGCGAATCGCTGCGGCCGGACCAGCTCTGGAATCCGGATGCGGTGCTGCGCGTCGAGGACATCCATCACCGCCCCGACACCAAGGACCGCCTCGACAAAGCCGCCGCGACGCAACTGGTGTTCGAGGACGCCATGATCCATGTCGTCGATCACCTGTTGCGCGCCACGGGTGCGAGCCGGCTGGTGCTGACCGGCGGCGTCGCCCTGAACGCGGTCGGCAACATGCGGCTGCTCGAACATTTCAACGAGGCCTGGTTCGCCAGGGCGGAGCAGCGCAACACGCGCCTGCAGCTGTGGGTGCCGCCGGTCCCCGGCGATCCCGGCGTCACCATCGGCGCGGCCTGGCTGTTCGCGCACCTCGCCGGCGCCCCGCGCGGCGCGCCGATGACCCACGCGTTCTATTGCGGCATGCCGCCGATGCAGAACGATATCGCCAGCGCGCTTGCGGCCGATGACATCGCCTCACAACGCATCGGCGACATCTCGATCGCGGAGGGCCGCGAAGCGGTCGCCGATCTGATGGCGTTCATGGTGGCGCAAGGCGGCGTCATAGCTCTCTATCAGGGCGCGGCGGAGACCGGCCCCCGTGCGCTCGGCCACCGCTCAATCCTTGCCAATCCCTGCGATCCCCTCGCGCGCGAGCGGCTCAATGAACGAGTCAAATACCGCGAGGCCATCCGCCCGCTGGCGCCGATGGCGACGCTGCAGGCGGCACAGCAATATTTCGACCTGCTGCCCGGCGCCTCGGATGCCGATTACAACGCCTACAATTACATGGTGCTGACCGCGCGCTCAAAACCGCACGCCCGCGAAAAGATCCCGGCGGTCATCCACGCCGACGGCACCGGCCGCATCCAGATCGTACGTACCGAAGACGACCCCCTCACCTACGCCTATCTCAAGGCGCTCGGCCGCCACATCGGCGTCGAGCTGTCCGTCAACACGTCGTTCAATGTCGCGGGCCCCATTGCGCAGACCCCGCAACAGGCGATCGACACGCTGCGCCGCTCCAAGGGACTCGATGTCGTGGTGCTGGTGGCGGAGGACGGTAAGGTCTACGCGGCCTGGCATGGCGGCGAACGCGACAGCGGAAGATTTTCGGGCTGGTATTCGGATTGGACGACCTGAAATCACGACGTCGTCCCGGCGAACGCCGGGACCCATACGCCGCGGCGTCAATTGTTTTGGAAGGCGTCAACCATCCTGCTTCATCGAGAGCACAACGCGGTATGTGTCCCGGCGTTCGCCGGGACGACGTCAACTTCTTCGCCGCTGAAAGAATTTCAGCACGCGCCCGTCGATCAACAGTAACGCGCTGCCGATCACCAGCGCGCCTGCAATCTCCCGCGGCCAGATTGTTTCGCCGAGCGCCGCAACACCGAGCATGATCGCGGTCACCGGGATCAGCAGCGTCACCAGCATGACATTGGTGGCGCCGGACCGCCGCAGTATCTGAAAGAACACGATATAGGCGAGCGCCGTCGACAGTCCGGCAAGCCCGATCACGGCCAGCCATGTCGTTGCCCCCGGCATCGGCAGGCGCCAGGGACGCTCGACGAACCCGGCGACAACCGTCATCATCGCGGCAGGGGCCAGCATCTGGAACGTCGCCGTGCCCAGCGCAGGCGAATTCGACAGCAGCCGTCGCGCCAGCAGCGCTGAAAGGCCATAGGAAAAGGCAGCCGCCAGACACAGCAGAATGCCGAGCCCCTGCCCGCGCTCCAGCCCCACGCGATCACCCTGGAGAATGACCACGCCGATCAAGCCCGCGACGACGCCCGCGATTCGTCGCGCGGACAGCTTTTCCTCGCCGGCGACCGCCATCACGAACACCATGAACAGCGGCGTCGTGGCGTTCAGGATCTAAGCCAGCCCGCCCGGGATATAAGTCTGCCCGACCACGATCAGCGAGAACGGCAGCACGTTGTTGAACAGCCCGATCGCGATGAACGGCATCCATCCGGACAGGCCAGATGGAAAGCGGATGCGATAGAGCCAGAGCAACGGCAGCAGCATCAGCGCCGCAAGCGCCACGCGCAAAAACACCAGCGTGAACGGCGGCAATTCCTTCAGCACCACGCCGTTGAAAAAGAACGACCCGCCCCACAGGATCGAGAGCAAGCCGAGCAGCAACCAGTCGCGGGCGTCGATCGAAGCATCTTTGTGGTCATGTCATTTGATATCTGCGATCTCGCAGATTTATTCTGCAGCGCCCGGCTTTCCCACCCGATTTCCGGAAATGGACTTGCGGCGGCTATTTCGGCCGCGACACCAGCTCGATCATCCGGCCCTCGTCGTCGTCGGGCATCTCAGCTTTGGCGTTCGCATAGGCCTCGACGGCCGCTTGCCCGACCAGCGGAGGTTCTGCCAGCAGACTCTCGGCCAATCTCACCGCATAAGCCGCATCCTTGTAGCGAAGGGCCGACGTAAACGACGCGCCGGCGAAATCGCGCGCTACCATGCGCTTGGCATGCCGGATCACCTGCGGGCTGGCCACCGCGCCGGTCGCCAACGCTTCCGCCACCAGCTTCATGTCGAGGCCGGCCTGTTCGGCCATGGCAACACCCTCGGCCAGGCTCGCGATCTGCACCGCGCCCATCAGGTTGTTGATCAGCTTGAAGACGGTGCCGGTGCCGACCGCGCCGAAATGCCTGACCACGTCGCCGATCGGCACGAGGAAGGGCGTTGCGGAAACAAGATCGGCGGGTTCGGCGCCGACCAGCAGGGTCAGTTTTCCAGAGGCTGCCGCCTGCGGCAAGCCGGTGACGGGACAGTCGATATAGACGAGGCCGCGGCCACGCAGTTCGCCCGCCATGTCGAGCGCATGCTGATGCGAGACGGTCGAGCATTCGATGGCGAGGCTGCCCGGCTTCATCGTTGCCGCCGCACCGTCCTTGCGGAGCCAGACGGCGCGCGACGCTTCGTCGTCGGCCACCATGGTCACGACGGCGTCGGCGCCGTCGGCAGCATCCGCAGGCGAGGAGGCCCAGCGCGCGCCGCGCGCGATCAAATCTTCCGCCTTGGCTTGGCTGCGATTCCACACCGCGACCGAAAAACCAGCGTCGAGATAGCGGCCGGCCATGCCGTGGCCCATGCGGCCGAGCCCGATGAACCCGACCTTCGTCATGCGCTAGTCCACATCCTCGACCGCGCCGGGCGACGTGCCGAAGGCGCGCTGCGCCAGCGTCGCCGCCATGAACTCATCGAGGTCGCCGTTCAGCACGCCAGATGTGTCCGAGGTCTGCACGCCGGTGCGCAAATCCTTCACCATCTGGTAGGGCTGCAGCACGTAGGAGCGGATCTGGTGGCCCCAGCCGATGTCGGTCTTGGCGGCCTGGTCGGCGGCGGCCTGTTCCTCGCGCTTCTTCAGCTCGATCTCGTACAGCCGCGCGCGCAACATGTCCCAGGCCTGCGCACGGTTCTTGTGCTGCGAGCGGCCGGCCTGGCAGACCACGGCGACGCCGGTCGGAATATGCGTCAGGCGGACCGCGGATTCGGTCTTGTTGACGTGCTGGCCGCCGGCGCCGCCCGAGCGCATGGTGTCGGTGCGCACGTCGGATTCCTTAATGTCGATCTTGATCGAGTCATCGACGACGGGGAAGATCGCCACCGAAGAGAATGACGTATGGCGGCGGGCGTTGGAATCGAACGGCGAGATGCGCACCAGGCGGTGTACGCCCGCTTCGGTCTTCAGCCAGCCATAGGCGTTGTGACCGCTGATCTGGACGGTCGCGGATTTGATGCCGGCTTCTTCGCCGGGCGTCTCTTCGAGATACTCGACCTTGAAGCCGTGCTCCTCGGCCCAGCGCGTGTACATACGCAGCAGCATCGAGGCCCAGTCCTGGCTTTCGGTGCCGCCAGCGCCGGCATGGACTTCGAGATAGGAATCGAACCGGTCGGCCTCGCCCGACAGCAGCGCTTCCAGTTCGCGGCGCGCGACTTCCTTCTTCAGCGCCTTCAGCGCGTTCTCGGCCTCGACCACGACGCCCTCGTCGTTCTCGGCCTCGCCGAGCGCGATCATTTCGACATTGTCGTCGAGTTCACGTTCGACCTTGCCGATGCCTTCGAGCGCATCCACCAGCGAGGTGCGCTCCTGCATCAGCTTCTGGGCCTTCTGGGGGTTGTTCCAGAGATTGGGATCTTCGGCGAGCTTGTTCAGCTCGGCGAGGCGAGCCGTGGAAGTTTCGACGTCAAAGATGCCTCCTCAGCAGCCCGACTGACTGCTTGATCTCTTCTACGAGGCGTTCGACTTCGGCGCGCATGGTCTCTTCTGACTGCGGTCGAAACCGCGGCTGGATCGATATTCAATGGCCGGATGTAGCGGCGGATGCAACAAAGCGCAATCCACCCAGAGCCAAGGCTCTGGATTTTTGATTTGACGCGTTTTCTTCACGCGGACCGGTACCCACTCCGCTTGAAACGCTCTAGTAAATCCTTCCGGTTCCGGGCCGCATGATATTCCCGGCTTCAGGCGAAACGCCGCCCTGTATGCTGGCGGCTTCCGGCGGATATCCTTGCGGATACCCCTGCGGCACGCGTCCATCGCCCTCGACGACGCCGACGGGCGGCAGGTAATTCTCCGGCGGCGCGGTGCCCGGCTTGAAGGCTTCCAGAACGGTACGGCCGACATCGCCGGGTGCGGGGCGCAAGCCGCTCTTCGAATCGATGCGGACCAGCCTGATCCCGGGAGGCACCTTAAACGGCGTAGGCGGCTTGTCGGCCAGCGCGAGCTTCATGAAGTCCTTGGCGATGGGCGCGGCGATACGGCCGCCCTGCGCGGACCTGCCCAGGCTGCGCGGCTTGTCATAGCCAAGATAGAGACCGACGACGAGATCGGGTGAAAAGCCGACGAACCAGACGTCTTTTCCGTCGCTGGTCGTGCCGGTCTTGCCGGCGACCGGCTTGCCGACTTCACGCAGGATCGTCGCAGTGCCACCCTGCACCACGCTTTCGAGCATCGACGTGATCTGGTAAGCGGTCAGCGTATCGAGCACCTGCTCGCGGCGGTCGACGAGCTGGGGCTCGGGCTGATTCTTCCAGCCCTCCGGCGCATCGCAGCCGCGGCACTCGCGCTGGTCATGCTTGAAGATCGTGCGCCCGTAGCGGTCCTGAATGCGATCGATCAGCGTCGGCTTCACCCGGCGGCCGCCATTGGCGAACATCGAATAGGCCGTCACCATCCGCATCACCGTGGTCTCGCCTGCGCCAAGCGAATAGGAAAGATAGTTCGGCAACTCTTCGTAGACACCGAAGCGCTTGGCATATTCGCCGATCAGGGGCATGCCGACATCCTGCGCCAGCCGCACCGTGACGGTATTGAGCGACTGTTTCAGGGCATCGCGCAGCGTGATGGGACCCTTGTAGCTGCCCACCGAAAAATTGTCCGGCCGCCAGACGCCGTTACCCTGCCCCTGATCGATCTCGATGGGGCCGTCGATCATGATCGTCGCCGGCGTGTAGCCATTGTCGATAGCCGCCGAATAGACCAGCGGCTTGAACGTCGATCCCGGCTGCCGATAGGCCTGTGTCGCGCGATTGAACTGGCTCTGGTCGAACGAGAAGCCACCGACCATCGCGACCACGCGGCCGGTCAACGGGTCCATCGCGACCATGGCGCCGGACACTTCGGGGATTTGCCGGAGGCGATACTGCCCCTCGATCACCTTGCCTTCCTTGTCGAACAGCGGATCGGCGTAGATCACGTCACCCGGCGACAGGATCTGCGAAACCGAAGCCGCCGCCGGTTTGCCGCGCGCTGCAGCGGCGACCGGCTTCGTCCATCGGACACCGTCCAGCGTGATGAGACCGGTCTGCCGCTCCTTGGAGATGGCCCCGCCCAGTTCGCGGCCGGGCTGAAAACCGATGCGGGCCGACTGGTCGGAGACCTCCAGCACCACGGCCATCCGCCAGGGCGAGATGTCGCTCAGCGATTTGATCTCGGCGAGCTTCACGCCCCAGTCGCTGGAAATGTCCAGCTTGCTCACGGCGCCGCGCCAGCCCTGCGCCTCGTCGAAATTCACAAGGCCGGCGGCCACGGCCTTGCGCGCCATCACCTGCAGCTTCGGATCGAGCGTGGTGCGGACCGACAGGCCGCCTTCATAGAGTTTCTTTTCGCCGTAGCGCTCGAAGATGTCGCGCCGGACCTCCTCGGCAAAATACTCGCCGGCAAAGGTATGCGCGGCGTTGGACCTGGAGGCCACGACCAGCGGCTCCTTGCGCGCCTTGTCGGCGTCGGCCTGCTTGATCCAGCCGTTTTCAACGAGGCGATCGATCACGTAATTGCGGCGCTCGACGGAGCGGTCGCGGTTGCGCACCGGATGCAGCGTGCCCGGCGCTTTCGGAAGTGCTGCGAGATAGGCGGCTTCCGCAATCGTCAATTCGTTCACGGACTTGTCGAAATAGACCAGCGACGCGGCTGCAATGCCGTAGGCGCCGAGTCCCAGATAGATCTCATTGAGATAGAGTTCGAGGATGCGGTCCTTCGAATACGCCTTCTCGATGCGCATCGCCAGCAGCGCTTCCTTGATCTTGCGAGTGAAGGAGACCTCGTTGGTGAGAAGGAAGTTCTTCGCGACCTGCTGGGTGATGGTCGAGGCGCCCTGCGGGCGCTTGTTGGAGCCGAGATTCTGCACATACGCCACGACCGCACGGGCCATGCCGGTGAAGTCGATGCCGCCGTGCTCGTAAAAATTCTTGTCCTCGGCCGCCAGGAACGCGTTGGTGACGAGTTTCGGCACCGCCTGGATCGGCAGATAGAGCCGCCGCTCCTTGGAATACTCGCCGAGCAGGGCGCCGTCGGCGGCGTGCACCCGCGTCATCACCGGCGGCTCGTAATCCTGAAGCTGCGAATAGTCGGGCAGATCGCGCGAGAAGTACCAGATTCCGCCCGCAACGCCGGCCACGCCGACCAGGAACACGATCGTTCCGGCGGTGAACAGGAAACCAAAAAATCGGATCACAAAGCGCATTACCGAACTTCCATTCCAACCTTTGCGCCGTGACGGTCAGCGCGTGTTCCCGTGTCCGCCGGACATTCCCTCACCCGTTACGGACCCACGAATCCATCGGGTTCAAACATGCCATTCTACAATGTTCGAAGATGGGCCTTGCGGTTGAAAATGCCGGGCCCGCATCAATTCCGCGCGGTTCACCAAAGCCCGCCCGGGCGCATGATGTTGCCGCTTTCAGGCTGATAGGCCGGGGGATATCCCGGCTGATAGCCGCCTTGCGGATATCCCTGTTGCGGCATCCGGCCGTCGGCATCCGCCACGCCGATGACGGAGTAGTTATCCGGCGGCGCCGTGCCCGGCTTGAACGCTTCGAGAATGCCGCCGCCACCCGGACCGGCCCGCATGCCACTCCTGGGATCGACGCGCACCAGCTTGATGCCGGCCGGCACCTTGAAGGGAATGGCCGGCTTGTCGGCAAGTGCGAGTTTGAGGAAATCCTTGGCGATCGGCGCGGCCAGATGACCGCCGGTCATGCCGCGGCCGAGATTGCGAGGCTTGTCGAAGCCGACATAGATGCCGACCACGAGGTCCGGTGAGAAGCCGATGAACCAGGCGTCCTTTTCGTCGTTGGTGGTGCCGGTCTTGCCGGCGATCGGCTTGCCGACTTCCTTGACCACGGTCGCGGTGCCGGCCTGCACGACATACTCCATCATCGAGGTGATCTGGTACGCCGTCATCGGATCGAGCACCTGTTCGCGGCGGTCGACGAGCTGCGGCTCGGGCTGGTTCTTCCATCCGCCCGGAGCATCGCAGCCGCGGCATTCGCGGGCGTCATGCTTGAAGATGGTATGGCCGTAGCGGTCCTGGATGCGATCGATCAACGTCGGCTTCACCCGTCGGCCGCCATTGGCGAACATCGAATAGGCCGTCACCATCCGCATGACCGTGGTTTCGCCGGCGCCCAGCGCATAGGACAGATAGTTCGGCAGATCGTC
The DNA here is from genome assembly GCA_902826195.1 of uncultured Bradyrhizobium sp. Classification (GTDB taxonomy): domain Bacteria; phylum Pseudomonadota; class Alphaproteobacteria; order Rhizobiales; family Xanthobacteraceae; genus Bradyrhizobium. Next base: position 11,997 of record CADEDX010000058.1, read on the forward strand.
ATAGACGCCGAACCGCTTGGAATACTCGCCGATCAGCGGCATGCCGATGTCCTGCGCCAGCCGCACCGTCACCGTGTTGAGCGAATTCTTCAGCGCGTTGCGCAGCGTCACCGGTCCCTGGTACTTGCCGGAGGAATAGTTTTCCGGGCGCCACACGCCGGCGCCCTGCCCCTGGTCAATTTCAATCGGCGCGTCGACCACGACAGTCGACGGCGTGTAGCCATTGTCCATCGCCGCCGAATAGACCAGCGGCTTGAACGACGAGCCCGGCTGCCGGTAGGCCTGCGTCGCGCGGTTGAACTGGCTCTGGTCGAACGAGAAGCCGCCGACCATCGCCAGCACGCGGCCGGTCCAGGGGTCCATCGCAACCATGGCGCCGGACACTTCCGGCAACTGGCGCAGCCGATACTGGCCCTCGATCGTCTTGCCTTCCTTGTCGAACAGCGGATCCGCATAGATCACGTCGCCGGCCGCCAGTACCTGCGCCACCGAGGTCGGTGTCCTGCCCTTTGCGGGGCCTGAGGTCGGCCTGGCCCAGCGCACGCCGTCGAGCGTGATGATGCCGGTCTGGCGCTGCTTGCTGATGGCGCCGCCGAGTTCGCGGCCGGGCTGGAAGCCGATCCGCGCCGACTGGTCGGACGTTTCCAGCACCACCGCCATGCGCCACGGCGAGATATCGCCGAGCGCCTTGACGTCGGCGAGCTTGACGCCCCAGTCGCCGGAAATGTCGAGCTTGGACGGCGCACCGCGCCAGCCGCTCGCCTCGTCATATTTGACTAGACCGGCGACCATGGCCTTGCGCGCCATGACCTGCATCTTCGGATCGAGCGTGGCGCGGACCGACAGGCCGCCCTCGTACAGTTTCTTTTCGCCGTAGCGCTCGAAGATGTCGCGCCGGACTTCCTCGGCGAAATACTCGCCGGCGAAAATATGCGCGCCTGTGCCGCGGCTAGTGACGTTGAGGGCTTCCTTGCGCGCCTTGTCGGCGTCGGCCTGCTTGATCCAGCCGTTTTCCAGCAGGCGATCGACCACGTAGTTGCGCCGCTCGACCGCGCGGTCGCGGTTACGAACCGGGTGCAGCACCGCGGGCGCCTTGGGCAACGCCGCTAGATAGGAAGCTTCCGCGATCGTGAGCTCGTTCACGGATTTATCGAAATAGACCAGCGAGGCGGCGGCGATGCCGTAGGCGCCGAGACCGAGATAGATTTCGTTGAGATAGAGCTCGAGGATGCGGTCCTTTGAATAGGCGCGCTCGATGCGCATCGCCAGCAAGGCTTCCTTGATCTTGCGCGTGAACGAAACTTCATTGGTCAAAAGAAAGTTCTTCGCAACCTGCTGGGTGATCGTCGAGGCGCCCTGCGGACGCCTGTTGGAGCCGAGGTTCTGCGCATACACCACCGCGGCACGCGCCATGCCGGTGAAGTCGATGCCGCCATGCTCGTAGAAGTTCTTGTCTTCCGCCGCCAGGAACGCGTTGATGACGAGTTTCGGCACGGCCTGGATCGGCAGATAGAGCCGGCGCTCCTTGGAATACTCGCCCATCAGCGCACCGTCGGACGCGTGCACGCGCGTCATCACCGGCGGCTCGTAATCCTGCAGCTGCGAGTAGTCGGGCAGGTCCTTGGAGAAATGCCAGATCGCGCCCGCGACGCCGGCCACACCGACCAGGAACACGACGGTGCCGGCGGCGAACAGGAAACCCAAAAACCGGACCAGCAAGCGCATTATCGAAGTTCCGTTCCAACCCTGTGCGCCGAAATCTGCGGCGTCCATCCAAACACGGCGCTCCGACAAACGGGCCGCCGTCACGCGGTCGAACATATATAAGGGGTCCGGCGGACAATTTTGACCGATTCCGAAGACCAACAGTCGATTTTCTATACCGTTGCCGCTGTGGCCAAACTAGGGCTTGAGCCACTGGAAAGCACGCTTATGCGCCTGCACTTACGTCAGGCGTCCCGCAATTTTTACTTGCCCGGCCCGGCAGTTGCCAGCCGCTTGGCCAAAAATGCATCAATTGCCTGCGCCATCGCTCCAACCGTCCGGTTCCGCCAGCTTTCCGAGACCAGGTGTTCGAGGTCACCCTTGTTGGAGACATAGCCGAGTTCGACCAGGACCGAGGGCACGTCGGGGGCCTTCAGTACCCGGAAACCGGCCGATTTCAGCGGATGCTTGTGCATACGTACCGTGGTCTTCATTTCACCCATCAGCACCCGCGCGAACCGGTTCGAGAAGGTCTTGGTCTCCCGTTGCACCAGATCGATCAGGATGTCGGCGACTTCGGTCGGTTCGTCGGCGAGACTGACCCCGCCGATGGCGTCCGACTTGTTTTCCGCGTCGGCCAGCCGCTCGGCTTCGCTATCGGTCGCTTTTTCCGACAGCGTATAGATGGTGGCACCCTGGGCGTCGCCCTCGCCACGCCGCAAGGCGTCGGCATGGATCGAGATGAACAGCGCCGCCGACTCGTTGCGCGCGATCTTCACGCGGTCGCCGAGCGCAATGAAGGTGTCGTCCGTCCGGGTCATGACGACGCGATACTTGCCCGACTTCTCGAGCCGATCGCGCAGCGCCAGCCCGAAAGTCAGGACCAGGTTCTTTTCCATGATGTCGTTGCCGCCGGCCTCGGTGCCGTTGTCGGCGCCGCCATGCCCGGGATCGATCACAACGACGGGTCTTTTGTCCGCCGGCGACGCCGGCGCGGCTGGCGCGTCCACCCGCGCAACAGCCGCGTTGGCCTCGGCAATCCCGGGCCGCAATTCGGGCCGGTTTTCGGGCCCCAGCGCCTGCACGAAGGCGGTGCGGTCGACCTCCTCCAATTCGAGCACCAGCCGCGGCGGCTGGCCGTTGGCTGCCTCCAGCACGTAGGATTTGGCGATCTTGGCAGGTCCGGTGAGGTCGAACACGATCCGCGATCCGCCTGGCATCACAAGACCGTAGCGGAACGCCTTGACCAGTCCCCGCCCCGCGGCGCCGGCCGCGGCCGGAAGCTGGAAGTTGACCTGGTTGAGGTCGACGATCACACGATAAGGGTCCGCCAGCGTGAATGCCCGGAACTGGACCGGCTTGTCGAGATCGAGAATAAAACGGGTTTGTCTGGCATCGCCGGCCAGGCGCGCGTCGGATGCGACCGGGGAACTTGCGACCGGCGCCGGGCTCGGAATGGCGGCGGGCCCCTGATAGAGCGGGGTTTGATAGGCGGGGGGCGGTTGATAGGCCGGCGCCTGGGCCGCGACGGGGCCGATCATGCGGGCACACAGCAATGCTGCGGCGCACAAAAGGCCACATCCCAGCAAAACAGGGTGATTTGCGCGGCTCGCCAACGATTCGGTGCCTCCGGAAGAGCCTTCACTTACCGCAATAGGAGTGCAGGGTTAATTGGACCTTAAGGGCGAATCTGTGAAAAGGTGGAAGTGTTGCCGTGCTGCGACGATGGGAAGCGGGTTCGATTGCGCTTCCCTTGCACGCAGTCGCCAATCCACGTATGTACGAGGTGCTGACGGCTAATACTCCCGGTTGTGTCGCGTTCAGCCTCCCGGTGCAGCGCCGGTACCTTCGAAGCCGAAGGAACCTGCGTCTTTCCCGACCCCTCCCCAGCCAGCGCCGCGCGCGGCTGACACGGAGAGGCGGTTTCGAGCCCGAGCGGCGTCCGGTCCCAGGTACTTTATAAGTACTTTTCCAGGGACGGTTTGAGACAAGGCAGAACCGAATATCCGGACCCCACACGGTCCGATATGCGATGGCCGGTGGGCGTTCAGGCGCCCGAACCGGGCCTTCAGCGAAAGATAAGGCGGTATCGTTCCGCCAACATGTTTAGACGGGCCGACGCTTGATGCGCCAGACGGTATTGCCGACCAGGTTCCACGGAAAGATCGCGCCGACGCGAAGCGAAAGCTTCGCACGTCGCCTCGCTCCGGCGGCTCCCCGATCGGCGCGACGTCAAGATGTGCGTTTTGGCCTTCCCCTCACCCCCGAATCAGGTGGACCGTCGCGTCACCGGGCCGCGCAATTTGCGCGCGCCATGCAACGCGCCCGCCGCCGTCAAGAGTTCCAAAATGCCCAACAAGATGTTGATCGACGCCACCCACCCGGAAGAGACCCGGGTCGTCGTGGTCCGCGGCAACCGCGTCGAAGAGTTTGATTTCGAGACCGCCCAGCGCAAGCAGCTCCGTGGCAATATCTACCTCGCCAAGGTCACGCGCGTAGAGCCGTCGCTGCAGGCGGCGTTCATCGAATATGGCGGCAACCGCCATGGCTTCCTGGCGTTCAGCGAAATCCACCCGGATTATTATCAAATCCCGGTCGCCGACCGTCAGGCGCTGATCGAGGCCGATGAGCGCGCCCACCGCGAGGCCGAGGAAGAGAGCGAGAACCGCTCCTCCAGCCGCCACCGTGGCCGCTCGCGCCACCGCAACGCCCGCCGCCGCGGCCATGGCGATCGCGTCCAGAGCGGTGTCGTCGAGGGCGCCGGCCAGGATCCCGCGCAGGTGCCCCAACCCTATGAAGGCGAAGGCGAAGGCGACGCGCATCCGCATGACGGCGCCTATGCCGGCGAGGTGCATGCGCACGACGCTGCGCATCATGAGGACACGGCCCATCACGACCACGAGGCGCATGAACACGACCCTTCGCACGATCACCACGATCATGATGGGCATCACGACCACGATCATTACCCCGGACAGGACACGCAAAGTGCTGACCAACGGACGAATACCGTTGGCGAAACCCCGCTCGCGGAACCGGAAGCCGGCGCGTCCGCAGGGGTGCCGGTAGAGACCGCAGCCGCCGGGGTGCCGGCCGAAGCCGTGCATGACGAACGCAATCATGACGAGCACGCCCATGACGAGCATCATGACGACGAACACGCTCGCCAGAACGCGGCCCATGCCGACGACGCGCCGCATATCGAGCACGCCGAAGAGGGATACGCGGTTGCGTCTTCCGACGAAGCCCGCGCGCCCGAGGGCGACGATGATCACGACGATGAAGACGACGACGCCGAAGAGGAAGTCGTCGAATCGGTCGGCGGCGACGATGTACTCGAGGAAGTGCCCGAGCGCGCCTTCCGCCCGCGCCGTCAGTACAAGATCCAGGAAGTCATCAAGCGCCGCCAGGTGATGCTGGTTCAGGTCGTCAAGGAAGAGCGCGGCAACAAGGGCGCGGCGCTGACCACGTACCTGTCGCTGGCCGGCCGCTATGCCGTGCTGATGCCGAACACTGCCCGCGGCGGCGGCATCAGCCGCAAGATCACCTCGGCCCAGGACCGCTCGCGGCTGAAGGAAGTGGTACAGGATCTCGATGTGCCCGAGGGCATGGGGATCATCCTGCGGACCGCCGGCGCCTCGCGCACCAAGCCCGAGATCAAGCGCGACTTCGAATACCTGATCCGGATGTGGGAAACCGTCCGCGACATGACGCTGAAGTCGCAGGCGCCGACCCTCGTCTACGAGGAAGGCTCGCTGATCAAGCGCTCGCTGCGCGACCTCTACAACAAGGAAATCGACGAAATCCAGGTTGCCGGCCAGGCCGGCTACGACGAAGCCCGCGATTTCATGAAGATGCTGATGCCCTCGAACGTGCGGGCGGTGAAGCAATATCGCGACGGCCAGCCGCTGTTCTCGCGGATGGGCGTCGAAAGCCAGTTGGACGCGATGTTCTCGCCGACCGTGCAACTGCGTTCCGGCGGCTACATCGTCATCAACCAGACCGAGGCGCTGGTCTCGATCGACGTCAACTCGGGCCGTTCGACTCGCGAACACCATATCGAGGACACCGCCCTCAAGACCAATCTGGAGGCGTCGGAGGAAGTCGCGCGGCAGCTGCGCCTGCGCGATCTCGCGGGCCTCATCGTCATCGATTTCATCGACATGGACGAGAAGCGCAACAACCGCGCGGTCGAACGCAAGCTCTCCGACTGCCTGCGGCAGGATCGCGCGCGCATCCAGGTCGGCCGCATCTCGCATTTCGGCCTGTTGGAAATGTCGCGCCAGCGCATCCGCGCCAGCGTACTCGAAAGCTCGACCGAGCCCTGCGCGATGTGCGGCGGCAGCGGTCACGTCCGCTCGGTCTCCTCTGTCGCGCTGCAATTGCTGCGCGGCATCGAAGAAATCCTGATGAAGGGCGCGACCCACAATCTGGTGGTGCGGACCCGCACCGACGTCGCGCTCTATGTCTTGAACCACAAGCGCGGCCACCTGCGCGATCTCGAAAGCGCCTTCAAGGTATCGCTCGCCGTCAGCGCCGATCCGACGGTCGCCGGCCAGCAGTCGTTCATCATCGACCGCGGCGAACAGGTGCACACGCTGGAAGCCGCCAAGGCCTTGCTGGTGGCGCAGGCCGCCGCCTTCCCGCCGCAGCTCGAAGAAGCCTATGACGACGAAGAAATGTTCGACATCGAGACCGAATCCGAGGTCGAAACCGATGAGACCGAGGGACTGACCGACGATGCCGCCGAGGCGACTGCCGGCGAAGCCGAAGGCGACGGCCCCCGTCGCAAGCGCCGCCGCCGCCGGCGCGGCCGTGGCGAGCCGCGGGATGGCGCCGCCCCGCGCGAGGACGGTGACGTGGTACGCGTCGCCGTCGAAGCGGTTGAAGGCGCCGTCGTCGAGGACGGCGAATCCGATGAGGACGAAGGCGACGAACAGCTCGGCATGGCCCGCGGCGATCAGCCGGCCAATGGCGAGCGGCGCCCGCGCCGCCGTGGCCGACGCGGCGGACGTCGCCGGCGTGGCGGTGAGCTGGAAGACGGTCTGGCCGGATCGATCGCGGACGAGCTCGGGCCCCCTTCAGCCCCGGAAGTGAGCAGCGCAGTGGCCGATTTCGACGGTGGTTCGTCGGAACCTGCGCCGTCGCTGGTACAGGCGAACGAACCGGCCGCGCCACCCGCAGAGACGCAGCAGGCCGCCTATAGCCGGCCAGAGCCGGTCGAGAGCGCGCCCGCCGCCCCGGCGATTGAAGAGGTTCAAGACGCCGAGCCGGCCGCCGCGCGGCGGCGCTCGACCGTGCGCGAAAAGGTCAGCTTCGTGACCAGCGCATCGGCCGAACCGGCACCCGCCGTCAGCCAAAGTGCGCCGGAGCCTGTTGTGTCGCCTGCACCGAGCGAGCCGGCGCCTGCCGCATCGAGCGAAGTCTCGCCCCGCAAGGCCGGCTGGTGGTCGCGGCGCTTCGGCAGCGGCGAATAGGATCATCCCCAAAGCAAAACCGCCCGGCCAATGCCGGGCGGTTTTTTATGTGAGCGACGGGACGAACCAGCCCCCATTCTCTACTTTGCATGGGGTAGTTTTCGAAATTTTGTCGTCGACCTACCCCGTCGTGATCGCTGTCTCCACGTCGGTCGGATCGATCTGCTTGTTCAGGCCGGCCTGCAGCTTGTCGTGATCGAGCTCGCCTTCCCACCACGACACCACCACGCAGGCGACGCCGTTGCCGCACAGATTGGTCAGCGCCCGGCACTCGCTCATGAACTTGTCGATGCCGAGCACGATCGCCATGCCCGGCACCAGCCGCGGGTCGACCACGGCGAGCGTCGCGGCCAGCGTGATGAAGCCGGCCCCGGTAATGCCCGAAGCTCCCTTCGAGGTCAGCATCGCGACCAAGAGGATCGTGATTTGCTGGCCAAAGGAGAGGTCGAAGCCGAGCGCCTGCGCGATGAACAGGGTCGCCAGCGTCATGTAGATATTGGTGCCGTCGAGGTTGAACGAGTAGCCGGTCGGCACCACCAGACCGACCACCGACTTGGAGCAGCCGAGCCGCTCTAGCTTTTCCATCAGGGACGGCAGCGCGCTTTCCGACGACGACGTGCCGAGCACGATCAACAGTTCGTCCTTGATGTAGGCCAG
>CADEDX010000059.1 GCA_902826195.1 uncultured Bradyrhizobium sp.
GAATACTGACCGAGATGGCGCGGATTTAGCCGATGCGAAACCTGAACCGTTTAACCGTTTCGCTAGTTGGGGCTGCCCATAATGGCGGCCAGACCCAAATTGATGAGATTCAATACAGTGACATCCTTTGGACGTGTGATTTCCGTGCGTGGCTCCCTCGCTCGGGTCGGACTTCTGGCCGCGGGGCCAATACCCGTCAAGGAAGCTCGCGCCACTGTCGGGCGCTTCATCAGTATTCGCTGCGCGGCGGCATCAACCATCATTGCGATGATCACCGAGGTGTCGTGCGAGAACCAGCCGAGTTCCGATGAATATGTGGCAACCGCATCGGTCGACCTGCTCGGCGAAATATCCGGCGGCGACCGTCCCAAATTCCAGCGCGGCGTTACCAATTATCCGACGATCGGCGACGCCGTAGAGGTCGTCACTGCCGAGGATCTTCGCACGGTCTATGCGCCGAGCGGGTCGGACCAGATCAATATCGGCACCCTGCAGCAGGACAAGTCCGTCATCGCTTATGTCGACGTCGAGGAAATGCTTTCCAAGCATTTCGCGGTGCTCGGCTCCACCGGCGTCGGCAAATCGACCAGCGTGTCGCTGCTGCTCAACGAGATCCTGCAGGCGCGGCCGAACCTGCGGGTATTCCTGCTCGACGTCCACAACGAGTACGGCCGCTGCTTCGGCGACCGCGCGTTGGTGCTCAACCCGCGCAACCTGAAACTGCCGTTCTGGCTGTTCAATTTCGAGGAAATCGTCGACGTGCTGTTCGGCGGTCGGCCGGGCGTGCCGGAAGAACTCGACGTTCTCGCCGAAATCATCCCGATGGCGAAGGGCGTTTACACGCAATATCAGAACTCGGACCGTCTCGGGCTCAAGCGCATGGACCCGAAGTCCGGCGGCTACACCGTCGATACGCCGGTGCCTTATCGGCTGTCCGATCTGATTTCGCTGATCGACGAGCGGATGGGCAAGCTGGAGAACCGCTCCTCGCGCATCACCTATCACAAGCTGATTTCGCGCATCGAAACCGTGCGCAACGATCCCCGCTACACCTTCATGTTCGACAACGCCAATGTCGGCGGCGACACCATGGCGGAGGTGATCAGCCATTTATTCCGCCTGCCGGCCAATGGCCGGCCGATGACCATCATGCAGCTCGCCGGCTTCCCCGCCGAAGTCGTCGATTCCGTGGTGTCGGTGTTGTGCCGCATGGCGTTCGATTTCGGCCTGTGGAGCGACGGCGTCTCGCCGCTGTTGTTCGTCTGCGAAGAAGCGCACCGTTATGCCGCGGCCGATCGCAATATCGGCTTTGGCCCGACCCGCAAAGCCGTCTCGCGCATCGCCAAGGAAGGCCGCAAATACGGCGTCTTCCTCGGCCTCGTCACCCAGCGCCCGGCCGAACTCGACGCGACCATCATTTCGCAATGCAACACACTGTTTGCGATGCGCCTTGCCAACGACCGCGATCAGGCGCTGCTGCGCTCGGCGGTCTCCGATGCCGCCGCGAACCTGCTGTCGTTCGTGCCGTCGCTGGGTACCCGCGAAGTGCTGGCATTCGGCGAAGGCGTGGCGCTGCCGACCCGGCTGCGCTTCAAGGAAGTTCCGGTCCATCAACTGCCACGCAGCGAAGCCACCATCGCGTCCGCACCGTCGGTCACCGCCGGCCATGACATGCACTTCGTCGCCGCGGTCCTGGAGCGCTGGCGCGGCGCCACGTCCAACCGCGACACGCCCAGCGATCCCAACGCCGGCGGCGATCGCCCGTCCGCCCGCGTCATGACGCCGGTGGAAGCGCCGATGCTGCAGCCCTCGCTGGGGCTCGACCCCGACCGGTTCTCGCTGCTGAAGAAGCCGTTGCGCTGAGAGCCGCTTACGCGGATTCTTCGCGCGCGCAGTATCGATCTTGCCGCAATAGGATATATGGTTCCGTCCATGCCGCGTCGCGGCCTTAACGCCGGAACCATTTCATGACCAAGCCTGCGTCCCAACGATTTCAGCCACCCGCCATCGACAAGCTGCCCGAGGACATCCGCACCCGGATCCTCGCGGTGCAGGAAAAATCCGGCTTCGTGCCCAACGTCTTTCTAACCCTGGCTTACCGCCCGGACGAGTTTCGCGCCTTCTTTGCCTATCACGACGCGCTGATGGAGAAGGACAGCGGGCTTACCAAGGCCGAGCGCGAGATGATCGTGGTGGCGACATCGGCCGCCAACCAGTGCCATTACTGCGTGATTGCCCATGGCGCGATCCTGCGCATCCGGGCCAAGAACCCCACCATCGCCGACCAGATCGCCGTCAACTACCGCAAGGCCGACGTCACCCCGCGGCAGCGCGCCATGCTCGACTTTGCCATGAAGGTGAGCCGCGACGCCGAGACGGTCTCGGAGGCCGATTTTGCCGAGATCGCCCGCCACGGCTTTTCCGATGACGATATCTGGGACATCACCGCGATCGCGGCCTTCTTCGCGCTGTCGAACCGGCTGGCCAACGTCACCGCGATGCGCCCCAACGACGAGTTCTACATGATGGGACGGCTGCCGAAACAGGGCTGAGCCCGGAGGTTTCCACATTGCTGGACTGGTCAGAAATCCTACTGCGTCTCGGCATCGCCGCGCTGGCCGGCGGGGCGATCGGTCTCAACCGCGATCTGCACGACAAACCGATCGGATTGAAGACGCTGGCGCTGGTCAGCCTTGCGACGGCCATGCTGCTGGTGCTGGTCCATTCGGACGAGGCCAAAATCGTCTCCGACTCCGGCAGCCGGGTCATACAGGGAATTTTGACCGGGATCGGCTTTCTCGGCGCAGGCGTCATTGTGCATTCCGGGCGTCATTTCAGGGTTCGCGGTCTCACCAGTGCTGCCTGTACCTGGCTGGCGGCCTGCATCGGAATCGTCTGCGGTCTCGGACAATGGCGCGTGGTGATCATCGCATTGGTCATCGCTTTCGCGGTGCTGACCATTGGCGGCCGGCTGGAACGCTGGCTGCACAAGAAGCTTGGCGGCAAGGACGACGCCGAACAGCCATCGCCATCCGCCGTTACGCCGGACGACCTTGCGAATTAGCCGCGACAGGCGGCTCAAGCCCCGGCCTTTGGGCGGCACGTTCGGCGGTACGGGATTCCGATCGACGCGGCCGGGTTCCATCAGACATCCTGCGGATGGATGGCTGCCCCGCGGCCGGCAAGATTTGATGTTGGACGCACAGCCGTCGTGCTATGATAAGGTCAGAATTTCTCGCGGATCTGCGGCAGTGAAAACCCAGCGGCCCATTATTTCGGACGATGAGCACGTGGTGCTCAAGTTCAGGCCGCGCACCTCCGCGCATCCTCCTGTCCAGCGGGAGGATTCAGGCCCGGCCAAGACCGTCAGCACCAAGACTGTCAGCACCAACGCCACCAACACGCGACCCGCGAACGACCTGTCGCGCTACGAGCGCCCGCGCGAGGAGGGCGATGATTTCCGTCATCGCATGCTGGCCAATGTCGCGGCGCTCGCCTTCACCGTGGCGCTGACCGCCATCGGCATCTGGCTCGCCGTCAGCATTGCCGATTTGCGCAAGACCCAGGACTGCGTCCTGATGGGCCGCCGTGACTGCGCCCGGATATCGGTGACGCCGCAGGGGTAAGGCTTCCAGTTCAATACCACCTTAGATCGTCTTTCGAAGGCGGCGCGCCCCGCTGGCTCATCATGACGGCGGATACGCCTTCCGTGTGCTCGCGGCATGACTCGCCCGGAATAAGAAATAGTTATACTGCTGCTAAAATCCCCGATACGTTATGCCCCCAAGCAAAATTAAAAACGTCAGGGAGGCACCGTTGAGGATTTCTATCGCGACCGCAGGCTTTGTTCTCGCAACGCTCCTTTCAGTTCCCGCGCTGGCACAGACTAGGGCTCTGGTGACTGAAGAGATGATGGTGAAAACCGCCGATCCCGGCATCGAAATATATGTCCGCAACAAACGCCCGGCCGACATGACCTCGTTCCGGCCGGAGCAGACGGTGCTCTACGTGCACGGCGCGACCTACCCGTCCGAGACGGCGTTCGACCTCAAGCTCGATGGCATGTCTTGGATGGAATACATCGCCGCGCGCGGCTACGACGTCTGGCTCCTCGACCTGCGCGGCTACGGCAAGTCCACGCGGCCGGCCGAGATGGCGGACAAGCCAGAAGCCAATGGCCCCATCGTCACCGGCCAGACCGCAGTCAAGGACATCGGCGCCGCCGTCGACTTCATCCTGCAGCGCCGCAACATTCCGCGCCTGAATTTGCTCGGCTGGTCCTGGGGCACGACGCTGATGGCGACCTACACCACGCAAAACGCCGCCAAGGTCGAACGTCTCGTGCTCTACGCGCCGGCCTGGATCCGGCAGACGGCATCGCTGGTTCAGTCCGGCCCCGGCAAAATCGGCGCATACCGCATGGTCAATCGCGATCAGGCCAAGGAACGCTGGTACACCGGCGTGCCCGAGGACAAGAAAGCCGGCCTCATTCCCGCCGGCTGGTTCGACGCCTGGGCGGATGCGACCTTTGCAACCGATCCGGTCGGCGCGGCGATGACCCCGCCGGTGTTGCGCGCGCCCAACGGCGTGGTGCAGGACAGCGCCGACTTCTTCGGCGCCGGCAAGCCGTATTACGATCCTTCGAAGATCACCGTGCCGACGCTGCTGGTCCACGCCGAATGGGACCGCGACACGCCGCCCTATATGGCGCAGACGCTGTTTCCGCTGCTGGTGAACTCGCCGGAGAAGCGCTACGTCGCGCTCGCCGAGGGCACGCACAGCATCATCATGGAGCGGAACAGGCTAAAACTGTTCGAAGCGGTGCAGGCGTTCCTGGATGAAGCCAAGCGCTCGTGAGAAAAATTTGGCGGGAAACGGGGGGCGCTTGGCGATGGCGTCATCCGCCCGACCTTTCCCGTCGCCCTCCCTCACCGTAACTCCGCATCCCGCCACGGTGCGCGGCTCAATTCATTGCCGGCGGCGATCGCCTTGCGCAGCAGCCGCATCAGGTCCGCGCCCTCCTTCTCGGTGAGGCCGCGCAGCATGCTCCGCTGGGCCGCCTCGACCGCCGGCGTGATGCCGCGCAGGGTTCGCTTACCCGCATCCGTGACCTGCAACTCGCGGGCACGGCGGTCGCGGCTGGAGGCGTGACGCAGCAACAAGCCCTTCTGTACGAGACGATCGACCACGCCGGTGATCGTGGTTCGGTCATAGGCGATCAGGCCGGCGAGCGTCACCTGGTCGATGCCCGGGTTGAGTTTGATCGCGGCCAGCGCCGCATACTGAACCGGCGTGAGGTCGAAGCCTGCCTCTTCCGCCTCGGCAAGGAACACTGCCACCGCAATCTGCTGGAACCGGCGGGCCAGATGGCCAGGCATGTCGTCGTTGTCTCGCACCGGACGCTCCTCGGCAGTCGAAAGCCGGATTCTGGAATTGACAAGTATACTGATGATCAGCATGCTGAGCAATATCGAGGAGGCCAACGACGGGAGGAGCCGGCCCCATGCAGTTTCACCTGAACGGCTTCGAGCCGGGCGACCCCGACATCGCCGATCCCGTCGAGCGGGTAGCCGCTTCCGGAGCGTCTGGTCCGGTCCCTGCGGAAGTCGACGTTCTGATCGTCGGCTGCGGGCCCGCGGGGCTGACGCTGGCGGCGCAGCTTTCGGCGTTTGGAGACATCAAGACCTGCATCGTCGAGCAGAAGCCGGCCCGGCTGCTGCTCGGCCAGGCCGATGGCATCGCCTGCCACACCATGGAGATGTTCGACGCCTTCGGCTTCAGCGAGCGCGTGCTAAAGGAAGCCTGCTGGATCACCGAGACGACGTTCTGGAAGCCGGGTGACACCTGCCCTGAAAACATCGTGCGCAGCGGCCGGGTCAGGGATGTCGAGGACGGGCTGTCGGAAATGCCGCATGTCATCCTCAACCAGGCGCGCGTGCATGATTGCTATCTCGACGTGATGCGCAAATCGCCGTCAAAACTTGAGCCCTATTATTCGCGGCGCCTGCTTGACCTCGATATTTCAACGGCGGCGCAGGCAGAAGATCACGCGGTGACGGTGCGGCTCGAACGGCTCGATGCCGGGCGCGAAGGCGAAATCGAGACGATCAAGGCGCGTTACGTCGTGGGCTGCGACGGGGCGCGTAGCGTGGTGCGAAAATCGATCGGCCGCGAGTTGCGCGGCGATTCCGCCAACCATGCCTGGGGCGTGATGGACATCCTGGCCGTCACCGACTTCCCCGACATCCGCTTCAAGGTGCTGATCCAGTCGGCCCATGACGGCAGCATCATCGTGATCCCGCGCGAAGGCGGCTACCTCGTCCGGCTCTATGTTGAACTGACCCATCTCGACGCCGGCGAGCGCGTCGCCAACCGCAGCATCACCTCGGATGATCTGATCACCAAGGCGCGGCGGATTCTTTGTCCCTATACGCTCGACGTGAAGGAGGTCGCCTGGTGGTCGGTCTACGAGATCGGCCAGCGGCTGACCGACAAGTTCGATGACGTGCCGGCGGAAGACATCGCAACACGCCTGCCCCGGGTGTTCATCGCCGGTGACGCCTGCCACACCCACAGCCCGAAAGCGGGCCAGGGCATGAACGTCTCGATGCAGGACGCCTTCAATCTCGGCTGGAAGCTCGCGGCCGTGCTGCGCGGACGCAGCCCACCACAGCTTCTGCATAGCTATTCGGCGGAGCGGCAGGCGGTCGCAAAAGAACTGATTGATTTTGACCGCGAATGGGCCGCGATTCTCGCGTCCGCCAAGGCGGACAACAAGGGCGCGGACGCCGCCGAAACGCAAAACTATTTCGTTCGGCACGGGCGCTATACCGCGGGAACGGCGACGCACTACCGCCCGTCCCTCCTCACCGCCCGGGCGCATCACCATCACCTCGCCAAGGGTTTTGTCATCGGCACCCGCTTTCACTCCGCGCCGGTCATCCGCCTCGCCGACGCCAAGCCGCTGCCTCTGGGTCACGTCGCCAAGGCAGACGGACGGTTCCGGATTTTCGTCTTTGCCGATCGCGGCGATCCCGCCGCCGACAATTCGCCCGTTCGCGGGCTGTGCGACTTCCTGAGCGCAAGTCCGGCGTCTCCCGTGAAGAAGTACACGCCATCGGGTGCCGATATCGATGCAGTGATCGATGTCCGCGCGGTATTACAGCAGGGGCATGCCGAACTCGCGATCGAGTCCATGCCCCCGCTCCTGCTCCCGCCGAAGGGACGCTACGGGCTCCGCGACTACGAAAAGATGTTCTGCCCCGATCCGAGTGGCCACGACATCTTTGCGATCCGCGGCATCGACCGGGAGAAGGGCTGCATGGTGGTGGTGCGACCCGATCAATATATCGCGCACGTGCTGCCGCTCGATGGGCATTCGGCGCTGGCGGCCTATTTCGACGGGTTCATGCTGAGAGATGAACAGTAGATGGGGTAACGGGCCGGCCGCCCGCATGAGCGGAGCGATGTCCGGGAACAGAAGATCCCGGGGTCGCTTCGCTCGCCCGGGCTACGCTTCTCGCACGGCCCACCCCGAATCTGCCCATTTTTGTCGCCAAATCCAATGTGACGGGAACGGCCCGCCTCCATTGAACTCAGCGGCCCGCTCCGATATACGGGCACTCGACTCCGGCCGAGGGGAACTGGGCATTCCGGGGCCACGCCCCCGCCTTCTCAAGCCGCTCCGGAATATCCTCAATATATCAAAGGCTTAATGATGTCTTCCACATTCGATCAGATCGCCAACATTATCGCGGAGACCTGCGACATTCCGCGCGACACGATCAAGGCGGAGAGCCACGCTATCGACGATCTCGGAATCGACAGCCTTGATTTCCTCGACATCGCCTTTGCCATCGACAAGGCGTTCGGGATCAAGATGCCGCTCGAAAAATGGACCCAGGAAGTCAACGACGGCAAGGCCACGACCGAGCAGTATTTCGTGCTGCAGAACCTCGCCGATCGTATCGACGAACTGGTCGCCGCCAAGAACGCAGCGCCGGGCGCTTAAGATCCATTTCCGCTCCAATCGATCGGAGCGGGGCTCTGGATTCTTGGTTGTGACGCGTTTTCTTGACGCGAACCGGCCTTCACTTCGCTGGAAAACGTTTTAGTCACCCGCCATGAACCTCGACTACTTCACGCTGATCGACCGCATCGTCGAGCTCAATCTCGACGAGAAGAGAATAACGGTCGAGGCGCAGGTTCCGGCCAAGCACACCATCTTCGAGGGGCATTTCCCCGGTTTCCCGATCATGCCCGGCGTGCTGCTGACCGAAGCGATGGCGCAGAGTTCGGGCTGGTTGATCCTCGGCGTCCTGAAGTTCGAGCGGATGCCGTTTCTGGCCATCGTGAAGGAGGCCAAGATGCGGGGTTTCGTCAATCCGGGCGAACTGCTGACGATCGAGGCGAAGCTCGAACACGAAGGCTCCGGTTTTGCCGTCACCAAGGTCAAGGGACGCGTCGGCAAGGAGCTGAAGTGCAGCGCCGAACTCACCTTCGGCCTCGCCCCCTTCCCCGACCCGGCCCTGCGCGTGCATATGGATGCGATGGCCAACAAGATCGGCTTCCCACTGCAGGCGATAACGCATGACTGAGTCCACATCTCCGGCGGCGAAGGAAGTCTGGATCACCGGCATCGGCATCGTTTCCTCGCTCGGCGAGGGGCTGGATGCGCATTGGGATGCGCTGAACGAAAAGAAGATCAATTTCGACGACAAGCGGTTTGCGCCCTACATCGTGCATCCGCTCGCACCGGTCTCCTTCGACGCCCAGATCCCGAAAAAGGGCGATCAGCGCCAGATGGAGGCGTGGCAGCGCATCGGCACCTATGCCGCGGGGCTGGCGCTGGATTCAGCCGGCGTCAAAGGCAACAAGGAAATTCTCGGCCGGATGGACATGATCGTCGCCGCCGGTGGCGGCGAACGCGACCTGGCGGTCGACGAGGCGATCATGAACGCCGACGCCAAGGGCAATTCGAGTCCGGCCTTTCTCAACGAACGGCTGATGAACGACCTGCGGCCGACGCTGTTTCTGGCGCAGCTCTCCAACCTGCTCGCCGGCAACATCGCCATCGTGCACGGCGTCTGCGGCACGTCGCGCACCTTCATGGGCGAGGAAGCGGCCTCCATCGACGCGGCGCGGATCGCGCTGGCCCGTATCGAATCCGGCCAGAGCGAGATTGCGCTGGTCGGCGCCGCCCATAATGGCGAACGCTCCGACTTGCTGGTGCTCTACGAATTCGGCGACTTCAATCTCAAGGTGACGTATGCGCCGGTCTGGCAGCGCGAAGGCAGAAGCGGCTTTGCGCTCGGCTCGGCCGGCTGCTTCCTGGTGCTGGAATCGCGCGAGCACGCCGAAGCGCGCGGCGCCAAGCCGTACGCGAAATTGACCAAAGTGGTCGCCGATCTCGCCAAGCGCAAGGAGCCCGGCGCGGTGACCCGATCACTGGAAGCGATGTGGTCGAAGCTCGGCGTCGCCGGTGAAACCGGCCAGTTGATCACCGGCGCGACCGGCGCCGAGCCGGTGACCTCGGAAGAAAAGGCGTTCTTGCGAAAGCACGCGGGTTACGCGGTGCGCGCCACCGGAACGATGTTCGGCCATACGCTGGAGACCCAGTTTCCGCTCGGGCTGGCGCTGGCCGCGCTTTCGCTGTCGCGCGGTGCGCTGTTTCCGCCCAACGATCCGACCGGGACCGAGGTTGAAAAGACAGACGCGCCCGACAAGATTGTGGTCGTGGGGGCCGGTCACTGGCAGGGCGAAGGCATGGCCCTGGTCGAGGCTGTCAAATAAGGCGCGAGCATCGGGGGAACCATGTCAGCAGTACGCGATAAATTCGGCAGGCCGATCGTCGTCGTCACCGGCATGGGCGTGGTAACCTCGCTCGGCGCCGGCAAAGAGGATAATTGGCGCAAGCTGACAGCAGGTGAGTCCGGCATCCGCACCGTGACGCGCTTTCCCGTGGAAGGACTGAAATCGACCATGGCGGGCACGGTCGATTTCGTCAGCGTCGATCCCGTCACCTCGACGGGATTGACCGAGCGGCTGGCTGAAATGGCCACCCAGGAAGCGCTCGCGCAGGCCGCGATCGGCGCCAAGGCCGATTTCCCGGGACCGCTGTTCCTGGCGGTGGCGCCTGTAGAGGTCGAGTGGCCGCAGCGGCTCGAACTCGGGCGCGCGATCGGAAAGACCGAATTCGACTATGGCGACATGCTGCGCGTTTCCGGCGGCGGTCGCTTCGCGGCCTACCATCACCGTTTCATGTTCGGCTCGGTCGCGAGCCATCTTGCTGATGTTTTCGGCACCAAGGGCTCGCCGATCTCGCTTTCCACGGCTTGCGCCTCCGGCGCGACCGCGATCCAGCTCGGCGTCGAGGCGATCCGCCGCGGCGACGCGGATGCAGCGCTCTGCGTCGGCACCGACGGCTCCGTCAATCCGGAAGCGCTGGTGCGGTTCTCGCTGCTGTCGGCGCTGTCGACGCAGAACGATCCGCCGCAGGCTGCCTCAAAACCCTTCTCCAAGAACCGCGATGGTTTTGTCATGGCGGAAGGCGCCGGTGCGATGGTGCTGGAGAGCTACGAGTCCGCGATGGCGCGCGGCGCGAAAATTCTCGGCGTGGTCGCCGGTTGCGGCGAACTGACCGACTCGTTCCACCGCACCCGCTCCAGCCCGGACGGCAAACCGATCATCGGCTGCATGCGCAAGACGCTGGCCGACGCCGGCCTCGAGCCGGAACAGATCGACCACATCAACGCCCACGGCACCGCGACGCCGGAAAACGACAAGATGGAGTACAACACGACCGCCGTCGTGTTCGGCGAGCATCTGCCGAAAATCCCGGTGTCGTCGAACAAGTCGATGGTCGGACACACAATCTCGGCGGCCGGCGCGGTTGAAGCCGTGTTTTCGCTGTTGACGCTGGAGCACCAGCGGATTCCGCCGACCATCAATTACGAGATTCCGGATCCCGCGATCCTGTTCGACGTGGTCGGCAACACCGCGCGCGACGCCAAGGTGACCGCCGTGATGTCGAACTCGTTCGGCTTCGGCGGGCAAAACGCCTCGCTGATCCTGACCCGCGAACCGGTCTAGCGACCAACCGTCAGTAGACCATGAACCGCCTGCTCCTACGCACCAAGGCGCGCCTGCGCGACGCCGCCAAGCCCGTGGCGGAAGCCGCCGTCGGCGCGCTGACGGTCGCGCTGCTGCGCACCACGAGGTTTTTCGATCCGGACAAGACCGCGAATTTCTTCGGCCGCGCCACCCGCTTCATCGGACGCCGGCTGCGCGAGGACCGCATCGGGCGCGAGAATCTCACAGCCGCCTTTCCCGAGAAATCGAGCGAGGAAATCGAGACTATCCTCGCCGGCGTCTGGGACAATCTCGGCCGGATCGGCGCCGAGTTCGCCCACCTCGATCACATCTGGGACTACGACGTCGATCACCCGGACAAGCCGAGCCGCGTCGAGTTCGGCGCGCGCACCAAGCAGATCTTCGATACGCTGCGCGACGACGGCAAGCCCGCGATCATCTTCGCCAGCCACCTCGGCAATTGGGAAATTCCGGCGCTCGGCGCGGTCGCGCACGGGCTCGACTGCGCGATCCTGTTCCGCCGGCCGAACATTGAATCCGCCGACCGCGCCATCGAGCGCATCCGCGCCGTCAAGATGGGCACGCTGGTGCCGGCCGGCCGCGAGGCCCCGCTCAAGCTGGCCGAAGCCCTGCAGCGCGGCCAGCACGTCGCGATGCTGGTCGATCAGTACATGGGCAACGGCGTCGAGGTGACGTTTTTCGGCCGCAAGACCAAGGCCAACCCGACGCTGGCACGGCTGCTGCGGCAGATCGAATGCCCCGTACATGGCGTCCGCATCATCCGCCTGCCCAACCACCGTTTCCGCGCCGAACTTTCCGAAGAGGTCAAGCCGGTGCGCGACCCCGCGGGGCAGATCGATATCCAGGGCACGATGCAGGCGGTGACGGATGTGATCGAAGGCTGGGTGCGGGAATATCCGGACCAGTGGCTGTGGCTGCACCGGAGATGGCGGTAAAGGGCGCAGCCGCCCTATCGTCTCGTCTTATCCGCCGAAGAACAGCCCGAGGTTCCAGGCCTTCATTGCCGCCGTCGACGCCAGGATGAAGGCGATCTGCAGCAGCGTGCGCGTGGAAAAGAATGCGAGAATGTTGTTGGTCATGTGATGCTCCCGACAGGAGCTATAAATTCCAGTCCCGGTTCCAGCAACAGGAGTTTGCCGGGCCGTAGCCCGGATGAGCGTCAGCGACATCCGGGATTTTGCGGGCAGCAGCCCCGGATGTCGCTGCGCCCATCCGGGCTACGGCAGCAATCACTTCCCCGTTTTCACCCGCGTCCAGAGCCGATTGATCACGCGTTGCGTCGCCGGATCGCGAGCCTGGATCACAAAAAGCTTCTTTTGCGTCGCGTCGTTCGGATAGATGTTGCGGTCGTTGAGGATCTTCGGATCGATCAGCTTCTGGCTCGCCAGGTTGCCGTTGGCATACGACAGAAAGTCTGAATTCTTCGCCGCGACATCCGGGCGGTAGAGATAGTTGATCAGCTCGTAGGCCTCCGGGACATTTTTCGCGTCCGCCGGGATAGCAAGATTGTCGAAGAACATCTGCGCGCCCTCTTTCGGGATCGTGTAGCCGATCTCGATGCCGTTCTTGGCTTCCGCCGCGCGGCTGCGCGCCTGCATGATGTCGCCGGACCACCCGACGACAAAGCAGATTTCGCCCGACGCCAGCGCGCCCAAATACTCCGAAGAGTGAAACTTGCGGACGTTGGGCCGGATCTTGCTGACGAGATCGGCGGCCTTTTCGAGGTCAGTCTGTTTGGTCGAGTTCGGATCAATGCCGAGATAGCCGAGGGCTGCGGGCAGAATGTCGTCGGCGGAATCCAGCATGTGGATGCCGCAATCCCTGAATTTGGCGAGATTCTCCGGCTTGAAGACGATGTCCCAGCTGTCGATCTTCGCGTCGGCCCCGAGGATTCTCTGCGCGGTCTTGACGTTGTAGCCGATGCCGGTGGTGCCCCACATGTAGTTGGCGGCGTAATTGTTGCCAGGATCGTAGGTCGCGAGTTGATCGGTCACCACCGGCCAGGCGTTGGCGAGATTGGGCAGTTTCGATTTGTCGAGCTTGAGGAAGACTTTTGCGGTGATCTGGCGCTGCAGGAAATAGCCGGTCGGCACCACGACATCGTAACCGGACTTGCCGGCCAAGAGGCGCGTCTCCAGCGTCTCGTTGGCGTCAAACGTGTCGTACACTACCTTGATGCCGGTTTCCTTGGTGAAGTCTTCCAATACCCCCGGCGCCATGTAGTTGGACCAGTTGTAGAAGTTCACCGTGCGCTCCTGCGCCCATGCCGACGAGAGCGACAGCGCGACCGTCGTGGCACCGATCAGGCGAAGCAAACCCCGGACGGAATCGCGCATCTGCTACCTCTAGCGGCGGCCGTGCACCGCGTCCGACAGACGCTCCAGGGCTGTATCCAGCGTTTCGTCCTTCTTGGAAAAGCAGAACCGCACCACCGAGGTCACCGCGTCCTGTTCGTAAAAGGCCGACACCGGGATCGCCGCGACCTTGTAATCATTGACGATGCGGTTGCAGAACTGAACATCGGTTTCGTTGAGGCCAAGCGGCGACAGGTCGACGGTGAGGAAATAGGTGCCCTGCGACTTCAGCACGGGAAAGCCGATGCTCTCCAGCCCCTTGGTCAGACGGTCCCGGCTTCGCTGCAGTTCCTTGCGCATGTCGTAAAAATATTGGTCCGGCTTGCCGAGGCCGTAGGCGACGGCGGCCTGCAGGTTCGGCGCCGTCGTGAAGGTCAGGAACTGATGCACCTTGGCCGCGACGCGCAGCAGATGCGGCGCGGCGCAGACGAAGCCGATCTTCCATCCCGTCAGCGAAAAGATCTTGCCGGCGCTGCCGACCTTGATGGTGCGGTCGCGCATGCCCGGAATTGTAATCAGCGGGATGTGCTCGCGGCCGTCGAACAGGACGTGCTCCCACACCTCGTCGCAGATCGCGATCGTATCGAATTTCTGGCAGAACCGCGCCAGCAGTTCGAGGTCCTCGCGCGGATAGACCACCGCGGCGGGATTGAGCGGATTGTTGAACAGCACCGCCTTGGTCTTATCGTTGAAGACGCTGGCCAGCATCTCCTCCGTCAGCCGCCAGCCCGGCGGCTCCAGCCGCAATAGGCGCGGAATGCCGCCGGCCTGCCGGATGATCGGCAGATAGCTATCATAGACAGGCTGAAAGCAGACCACCTCGTCGCCGGGTTCGACGACGGCGAGAATCGACGACGTCAGCGCCTCGGTGCCACCCGAGGTCACCATCACTTCGGTCATCGGATCGAGGCTGAGCTTGTGCCAGCGGCCGTAATGCGCGGCGATCGCCTGCCGCAATTCGGGAATGCCCATCATCGACGGGTACTGGTTGTAGCCGTTGATGGTCGCGTCGGCCGCGGCGCGGCGAATGTCCTCCGGCCCGGGATCGTCGGGAAAGCCCTGGCCGAGATTGATGGCGTTGTTGTCGCGGGCAGCCTGCGACATCGCCTCGAACACGGTGACTGGAAGGTCGGCAAAGACCTTGTTCATGGATGTCATGTGAGGATCAGCCGCCGGTTCTGGTCGGCAGGCCGGCCGCCTTCCAGCCGATGATGCCGCCCGCCAGGTGCTTGTCGTAAGGCAGGCCGGCCGCCTGGGCCGCCAGCGAGGCCGTCACCGAGCGCTTGCCCGAGCGGCAGGCGAAAACCACCTGCTTACCTTTCGGGTCCGGGATAGCCGCCGGATCGAACGACTGCAGCGGAACGACCACGCCATCCGGATAGGCTTCCACCGCAACCTCGTTGGGTTCGCGGACGTCGACCAGGAAATAGCGCCCCTCCGCGATCCCGCTGGAAACCTCTTCCGGGGTCAAATCGTGCACCTGATGGTCCGCCACGCATATCCTCCTGACAACCTGCCCGCGAGGGCCCAGATCGGCCCGGCCAAGCGGGCGCCAAGGTCGCCCCTCGCGCGGCGAAAATCAAGCGCTCCGAACGGCTTGGACGGTGGCCAGAATGCGCTGCTGTCCATCACATGCGTTCTCCTGCCGCCACGGTGTTCAGGACGGATGCTCTTTCACCATAGGCCAGGCGCCTCGTGGCGTCGGGAGGCCGCTCACACGGTAGCCGCGGCGCAGGTAGAAGCCGCCGGCGTTTGAGCTTGCCTCAAGATGTACCGAAAGCAAGCCGCGCTCGCGCATCAGACCCTCGAGCCTGTCAAGCAGTCCGCCCCCGACGCCCTGCCCGGCAAATTCGGTTGACACATAGAGTCCCTCCAGGCGGTCGCCTCGAATGGCGCCCCACCCGACAGCCATGCCTTCCAGCTCTGCAACCCACACTTCCAGCTCGCGGAGCTTTTGCTCCATGCCGGCGGGCGTGAGCCGCCTGGCCCATGCCTGCGCTTCGGCGACGGGCATTTCGGGCGGCGCGAGTTCAAGGACCGATCGCCGGCGGATCTCGTAAAGACGCCCTTCATCCTCGCACCGCGCCCGACGGTAAACCGCACGCCTCATTCGGTGCTCCCGGCGTTCTCGCCGCGCGGCGACACCAACGGCGCGGCGCGCCTTTATTTCTACACTTTTCGAGCAACAAATCGCGACATGTAAGTCTTGTGCGGCAAGTAATACTTGTGAGGCAAGTAAGACCTGGAGGACACGCGATGATGGGGCGTGGGCTCGTGTTGTTGCTCGTTGGGCTGCTCGGCGGCTGCATGCAGGCGACGCTGGCGCCGCCGTCGAACGCCAGTCTGACGCCGAGGGACCGGCAGTTGCTCGCCCACGCGCCATATGCGCGGGCGAACGTTCCGGAGGCGTTTCGTCGGCATATTGTCGACTACACGCGCAAGGAGCAACCTGGCACGATCCTGGTCGATACCAATGCGCGCTATCTCTACTACGTGCTGCCCGGCGGCAAGGCGATTCGCTATGGCGTAACGGTGGGCGAGGAAGCGCTGGCGTGGTCCGGCGTCGCTACGGTCGGCCGCGCCGCCGAATGGCCGGATTGGATTCCGACGGCGGAGATTCAGGCGCGGCTCGGCCCATACCCCAAGCGCGTTGCCGGCGGTCCGGCCAATCCGCTCGGCGCGCGGGCGCTGTATCTCTACGAGGGCAACAAGGACACGCTGTACCGCATCCACGGCACCAACCAGCCGGAATATATCGGTCAGGCGATCTCGTCAGGCTGCATCCGCCTTACCAACGAGGACATTATCGATCTGGCCGACCGCGTGAAGCTTGGTGCGATCGTCGTGGTTCTCCCGCCGGGCCGGAGCGCATAGCGCGACACGCAAGCGACATTCAAGGACCCGGCCGAGGCGTCCGTAGCGCCGAGGCTTTCAACGAGCCGGCTGTTGACGCTATTTCCGCGTCTGCCACTGCATGAATTTTTCCAGCAGGACCTGCGACTCTTTCGGCGCTTCCTTTTCCTTGGCTGCCGCAGCGGAGAACGGTCCAAGGCTGGCCGCCTCCTCGCTGCCTTGCGCCCGCTGGAACTGCTTGAAACCTTCCAGCAGCGCCTGGGATTCTTCGGACGGCGCCGGCGCTTGCGTCGGCGTCGCCAAGGCGGGCGTCGAAATGGAAACAGCGAGTTCAGCCGGTTCGCTCTTCGATTTCGGCGACGCGTTGAAGGCGACATAGGCCAAGGTCGCAGTGGCGCCGACCGCTAAAGCGACAGCGCCCACCGTGGCGAGCAGTCCGCGTGACCGAGGGCGCTCGTCAACGAACTGAGATTCCAGCGGGCGGGCGAATTTGGCAAAGGCTTCCTCGCGCATCTCATCGAAGCGGGAGGAACGGGGATCGGAAGGCAAATTGCCTGAGGGCGCCTGCTGCGTCACGATAGATCGGGGATCTGCGATGCCGCCACGCGCCGAGCGCGGAGCGTAGTACAGCGGATCCTGCGGACTAACAGGTTCAGGATGGTCGTTCGCGCTGACGAAACTCATTTGCGCTACTCCTTACAATACCCAGACCAGTACAATTCCCGGGACCATTACACTGAAATCTTGACCGTTCAAGGCTTTAGCGGGCCTTTCCAGGCTTGGTCCCACGCATATGGCGCGTGGTATTCGCGTCCTGCGGGCTGCAGCCAGAGGAGAAAACCTTAGACTGTCGTCCCCCAAGCATCCGTGCAGACTGGTCCAAACCAGGGTGGCTGTGGAGTCTGAAGTGCGGTTCCGGATCGAGAAACAGTCAACCTGTTGCCGGGCTGCGACAAAATCAGGCGAAACCTTGTCCCGCCACGACCCTTGGATCAGATCGTGACCTGCGTTCCCACTTCGACCACCCGCCCCGTCGGGATCTGGAAGTAGTCGGTGGCGTCGTTCGCGGAGCGGCTGAGACGGATAAACAGAAGGTCCTGCCAGCGCGGCATGCCCGAATGCGCCGCCGGCTTCAGCGCGCGGCGCGACAGGAAGAACGAGGTCGACATGATGTCGAATTGCCAGCCGAGCTTGCGGGCGATCGCCAGCGTCTTCGGCACGTTGGGCGATTCCATGAAGCCGAACTTCAGCGTCACGCGCGAGAACGTCTCGCTGAGTTGCTCCATCCGCACCCGCTCGGCGTCGTCGATCCGCGGCGCCGGTGCGGTCTCGATGGTGAGGATGACGTTCTTCTCGTGCAACACCTTGTAGTGCTTCAGGCTGTGCATCAGCGCCGTCGGCGCGCATTCGGGATCGGAAGTCAGGAACACGGCAGTACCGGGGACGCGCTGCGGCGGGCGCTTCTCCAGCATCGCCACCAGATCGGCCAGCGGGAATTCCAGCTTGCGCGATTTCTCGAACAGCAGGCGACTGCCGCGCCGCCATGTGTACATCAAGAGCATCACGATGCCGCCGAGCACCAGCGGCACCCAGCCGCCTTCGAACACCTTCAACAGATTGGCCGCGAGGAAGGTGAGGTCGAGAAACAGGAACGGCGCAATCAGGGCGGCGGCTGCGACCGGCGACCATTTCCATACCCGCCAGATCACGACAAAGCCCATCATGGCCGTAACCACCATGGTCCCGGTCACGGAGATGCCGTAGGCCGAGGCCAGCGCGCTCGAGGAGCGGAACAGGACCACCAGCAGGATCACCGCAATGAACAGCAGCATGTTGATGCGGGGAATATAGATCTGTCCGGAATGAGCTTCCGACGTATGGCGGATCTCGAACCGCGGCATCAGGCCGAGCTGGATCGCCTGCCGCGTCAGCGAATAGGCGCCAGTGATGACGGCCTGGCTCGCGATCACGGTCGCCGCCGCGGCCAGCGCCACCATCGGGATCAGCGCCCAGTCCGGGAACATCAGGAAGAACGGATTTTCGATCGCCTTGGGATCGGCGATCAACAGCGCGCCCTGCCCGAGATAATTCACCGCCAGCGACGGCAGCACGATGAAGAGCCATGCGGTCTGGATCGGCCGCTTGCCGAAATGGCCGAGGTCGGCATAGAGCGCCTCCGCGCCGGTGACGGCGAGAAACACCGCGCCGAGCGTGATGAAGCCGATCATGCCGTGATGGAGCATGAAAGAGACGGCAAGCAAGGGATTGAGCGCCAGCAATACTTCCGGGTGGCGCGCAATCTGCGGCAGCGCCGCGATCGCGATGACGGCGAACCAGACGCACATCACCGGTCCGAAGAACGCGGCGACGCGCGCGGTGCCGCGGGATTGCACGGCAAACAACACCACCAGAATGATCACTGTCAGCGGCACGACATAATGTTCGAAGGTCGCGGTGACGAGCTTGATGCCTTCGATCGCCGACAACACCGACAGCGCCGGCGTGATCACCGCGTCGCCGTAAAACAGCGCGCCGGAGATGATGCCGAGCAGCACGATTGCGGTGCCCCCCTTGCCCACTGCACGCTGCGCCAGCGCCATCAGCGCCAGCGTTCCGCCCTCGCCGTTGTTGTCGGCACGCAGCAGGATGACGACGTATTTCAGCGTCACCACCACGATCAGCGCCCATAGGATCAGCGAGAGCACGCCGAGCACGGCCTGCGGTGTGGCCTCGGCCGCACCGCCGCTGGCGGCAACGACGGCCTCGCGCAGCGCGTACAAGGGGCTGGTGCCGATATCCCCATAGACGACGCCGATGCTGCCGAGCATCAGCGCCTTGAAGGTCGCGGTGGAATGGGCTTCGCCATGTCCATTGCCCGCGGGCGTTTCCGCCGCGGAGATCGCTTTTTCGGATGACATGGAAAACTGGCCTCGGGTGATTGCCGCAACGCACAACGCGGAGCGGCAGCGCTATACGCCCTCCCCGAATGCATAGGTTAGCTTGAAATCGAGCGCTTGATATGCGTCAAATGCATAAATTGCAGCGAGTTATAGAGAATTATTACTGTAGAATCAGATAGTTACCTGTGTCCCCACTTCCACCACCCGCCCCGTCGGGATCTGGAAGTAGTCGGTGGCATCGTTCGCCGACCGGCTCATGGCGATGAACAGGTGGTCCTGCCAAAGCGGCATGCCCGACTGCGCCGAGGGCTTCAGCGACCGCCGCGACACGAAGAACGACGTCGCCATGATGTCGAACTGCCAGCCGAGCTTGCGCGCGATCACGAGCGCCTTGGGCACGTTCGGCGATTCCATGAAACCGAACCGCAGCCGCACCGTGGCGAATTTCTCGCTGATGGTTTCCATCCTGACGCGCTCAGACGGATCGACGCGCGGCG
>CADEDX010000060.1:0-6422 GCA_902826195.1 uncultured Bradyrhizobium sp.
AGGACCATGGGCGAGAAAAGCGCCCAGAAATACGGATCGCCGTAGTAGACATCGGCGCTTGCCGAAGCGAGGCCGCACTCACCCAGCGGCGACAGATCAACATCCGTTACCATGTCGTAGAGTTCGCCCCACTTCATCCGTCGATGGAACCACGTCTGCATTCCATCCGGGATCCTCACGTCCAGCTCCGGCTTCCAGATATGGAAATTGCTGTGCACGAACGCCGCTTCCGGGAAGCGTGCCAGCGCCAGGAGCTCAAGACTGGTCTTGAACGGCAACCAGACGTCGTCGTCATCAAGGAACGCGACATAGTCGCCCACACACAGACGCAGGGCTCGATTGCGCGCGGCATTGAGTCCGGCGTTCTCCTGCCAGATGTAATGGACCCGGTCCAGGAGCGGCTCGATCGCCGCCCGCGTCTCCCCACTCGAACCATCGTCAATGACGACTATCTGGAAGGTGAAACTACCGCGCTGCGCCAGGACGCTTTCGATCGCCTGCCGTACGAGTTGCGGACGATTGTAGGTCGGGATGACGACGGCGACCGGCGCTTTCTCGGCCACGATCAATCCCGGTCGCGTCGACGCTCAGCGCGCCCCTGAGCCCAGGTCGCGGCTGCGGGCGAACCGGCGGAATATGGCGCGTCCCCGATCTGCCTTCCGGCACCGATCTGACGTGCCGGAACACCGGCCACGCGCTCTCCTGGCCCAACATCCGTCGTGACCACGGCGCCGGCGCCGATGATGGCATTGTCGCCGATGCTGACCCCCTTGAGTATGACGGCATGCGCCCCGATCCAAACATTGTTACCAACCTTCACGGATGCCTCGACCAGCGCCTGAGCCGAAATCGGGCCGTCGCCGGCGCCATGGTCATGATCGGTGATGTAGCAGTATGGCCCGATCATGCACTCGGCGCCGATACTTATACTGAGGGATGCGTCGAACATCGTGAAACGATTGACATAGGTGCTCCTGCCAATGAACAGTTTCGGTCGCGCGCCACGCGTTCCCGTTGTGAGCAGGACGACCTCGTCATCCAGTGCAACCATGTCGTCGAGGGCGATATCCCAGGGATTCCTCGGCACGTGAATGCGCCTGATCCAGCATTTTCGGCCGAGGCGGACACCGCACATGCGAAGCCGCAGGATACGGATACGGCTGGCAGCCGCGCGCGGATAGCGGATGAGGCGATTGATCAAGTCGTCGCTGAGCATCACCACCGCCGCCTATCGGCCCTGTAACCTGTGCCGGCCGAACTCGACGAGTGCGACAAACGGAAATCCCAACATATACTTCAATCGCCGCAGCGAAAGGTGCCATGCAAATGTCGAACGATAGAAGCTCCATGCTTCGCGTTGACGCCCACTTCGCAAACACTGGAGGGCGACCGGACGAACATGCCTGGTGAGGATTTCCCATCGCTCCTTTGCACGCACTTTCCCTCCCGGATAGCGCCCGTGCTTTTCAGACATGAGGGTGTGCCGAATGCCGGCAAGCGTTCGGCTCAAATCGTCCTTCACATTTGCAGCATGCACGCGGTAGGCGAAGGTCGCGGGAGCCGTGATCTGAACAAATCCGGCGGCCACACCCAACTTCAGTGCCAGATCTGCGTCTTCGCTATTGATGCGATCCTCGACGAATCCGCCCGCATCGAGGAACGCATCTTTCCGAATGACGAACGATGAAACACCCCACCACCGCCACTCATCGCCGGAGGCAAGGTAGTCCTGAAACTTCTCAGTCGTTGCTGATTCTTGTGTCACGGCGCCCAAGTCGGTTTCGTCCGAAAACACATACGGCTTTCCCGCCAAAAATGCCGGCCGGCCCGACTTCTCAATCACCTCGCGATAGACCTCGAGCGTCCACGGAAACCACACGTCATCGCTGTCCAAAAAGGCGAAATACTGACCGCGCGCAATCCTCGCCCCCGCATTCCTCGCAGCGCCGGGCCCAGAATTTGACTGCCGTATTGCCTGCAACCAAGAGCTATTCGTGGCCAACCATTCTCCTGTGCCATCTTTCGAGCCGTCGTCGACTACTACAATTTCGTAACCGGCAAACGATTGCTCCTTGATCGATTCGGTCGCCCTCCTCAGCAAATCCAACCTGTCATGCGTTGGAATGATGATGGAGAATAGTGGCGGCAGACTCATAGATACCCGCAGACGAGGTTATCGAAATATGCCGCGCGTTGCAGCTGCGAGACCTTCTGCAAAATTGAACCCGCACGCACGAAATACAAGCTTGTAATGCGACGGAGCGGCCGGGCCCGTCGGCGAGAAACCGGGGTCGGACTCTCGTACGTCTTGCATGATTTCAGCGGCAAAAGTTCGATCGTATAGCCAAGCACTCCGCGCCATCTCAAAGCGCGCCTGATTGATAGCACGCCGCCGCGCCTGGGTTAGCTGTCCCGTGGCCGACAAAAACTCTTCCAGCTTTCCCTCAATCTCCAGTCTTCGCCGATGCACCTCTGGAACATCCCGCTTGCAAACAGTCTCGTCACTCCACTGCCGATAAATCGAGCCACCAGAAGGGTGATACGCAAATTTCTTCCCACCGATCAGTAACCTGAGATAGAGCTCGTGCTCCTGACAGCACGGTTGATCACGTTTCCAGCCCCCGACATCGAGGATTGCACTCCGTTTCCAGAGTGGAGCCCCTGTCTGCGGCAATTGCCACGAGGCCAGCATTGCCCAATAGTCATGGGGACCTGAGACGGTGATTTGCTCGTGTCTTACGCCTTGCTCGGACCAGAACTCCATTGTGGTCGAACCAATGGCGACGTCGACCTCTGGATGTTGAACGACGAATTCGACCTGTTCGGTTACTTTCTCCACGAGCAGATAGTCGTCTGCATCGAGGTATTGCACCCACTCTCCACTTGCCATTTCGAGCAACCGATTGCGCGCATACCCGCCTCCCCTGTTCGGACCTGTTTCCCAACGCAGATGGTTCTCGTATTGGCGAATAACGTTCAGGCTGTTATCCGTCGAGCCGTCATCAAGCACGATGACCTGCTTGTTTGGCCAAGTCTGGCCGAGGGCGCTCTCAATCGCTTGCCCGATCCACTGCTCCGAATTATAGCAAGGAATCAGGATTGATACTAATGGCCGCATGAGTGTCTCATTGAATGACCGGCTCGATCCTATCAAATCGGATTGTTAGCCAGGCGAGCGTACAAGGCTCGATTTTCGCCTCGCAGTGGCATCAAGCCGCTGCACGCACCGGGGCTTGAAGGCTTCGTTGCCATTTCTCATACGACCACAGCGAATAAAACAGTCGCCCCCCGTCCCAACCGGCAATAAAGTCCTGCCAAGCAGCTCGAAGTCTCGCATTCCCCAAGCGCCCGCTGACAAAAGAATTTGAACTCAACAGCTCATCTTCGATTCGATCGCGGAGGGGCCCGACAAACCACTGCCGAAGAGGAACGGGAAATCCGAGCTTCGGACGATCGAGCGGATCACCGAGTTTCTTTGCGAGCAGCTTTCGAAGTACATATTTTCCGGGACCGCCTGCTCGAAGCTTCAAGCCGGAAGGAATTCGCGCGGCCACCTTGGCCACTTCGATATCCAAAATCGGTGTGCGCAACTCCATGCTCGCGCCCATGCTCATCTTGTCTGCCTTCTGCAGCAAGGATTCGGCCAACTGCCACTCGACATCAAGCACAAGCAAGGAGCTGAGTTCGTCGCGTTGTGAGCGAAACACTGTTTCGCCAAGCGAGACCATCCGTTGCCGAAGTGCGGCAAGTTGTTCGTGGTTCATTACCCTCGGCTTTCGAATATCGCCGGGCAACCCCTCGATCCGCAATTGAACAGCCTCGGTTGCCGGTGAACTGCCGGCGCGGTGCAGCAGGCGTTCCCAGCGTGATGCGCTGGCGTGGACTGCAGGCGTCGGAAGAATTGGAGCAAGCAGGCGTATGCTCCGGCTTCTGCTCATCGTCGTCATCATTCCCGCATAGCGACCTTCATAGCCTGCCAGGATTTCATCGCTGCCTTCTCCGGACAGCAGCACTTTGACGTGCCCACGCGCGAATTCGCAAAGCCGCAGCAGCGCAAAACAAGCTGGATCGCCGATCGGTTCATCGAGCAGACTGACGACTCTATCAAAACTGTTCGCGAAATCATCGGCCCGGAGTTCGAGTTCGTGATGCTCGGACCCAAGCTCGCGCGCCGTTCTTGCTGCGCCGATCAACTCGGAATCATCCGCTCCGAAACCGACTGAGAAACTCTTGGCTTTTCCGCCCTGCCGTGCTTGCGCGAAAGCAAGAACCGCCCGGCTGTCCAGCCCGCCGCTAAGCAGGACGCCGACGGGAACATCCGCTCGCAGATGCACGGCCACGCTTTCGGTCAGCGTCCGGTCGAGTTCAGCAACGGCTGAATCGATATCAGTGAGGTCAGGCTCCGCCTCTAGCCCATACCTCCAGTAGCGATGCGGTTCGCACGCCGGCTCCGCTAATGAAATTCGCATCGAGCTACCGGCCGAGAGTTTGCGTATCGAGCGAAAATGAGTACGTGGCGGGGGCAACGACAGCCACGCCACAAAGTCCAAGAAGGCGTCCTTATCCAGTTCGCGATCGACCCAGGGGAGCATGAGGAGGGCTTTCAATTCACTCGCAAATGCGAACCGGTTGCCCGAGCGCGTGAAGTAGAGCGGCTTCTGCCCGAAATGATCGCGAGCAAGAAACAAACTGCCGGACCGCTTGTCGAGGATGCAAAACGCAAACATTCCTCGGAGGCGGCTTGTCATTTGCTCACCGAATTCCTCATACAGGTGAACGAGCACCTCGGTGTCGCTTTGGGTCCGGAAACGATGACCTCCTCGACGCAACTCCTCTCTAAGCTCAACGTAATTATAGATCTCGCCATTGAAAACGACACAGATCGTATTGTCCTCGTTCCATATTGGCTGCCAGCCGCCTTCGAGGTCGATGATGGACAGCCTGCGCATGCCGAGCGCTACGGAACGCTCCGGTTCGATATGCCGGCCTTCTCCGTCCGGCCCGCGATGAACCAGCCGCTGCAGCATCCGCGCGAGATCGACGCCCAGATCGGACGACTGCGGATCAATGACGCCTGCTATGCCGCACATTTTTTTTGATCAAGGGCACATCGGTACCCTTCCATGGTGAGATCCGCAATTCGGTCCCAGTTGCAAGCCTGACGCCAGGATGCCGCAGCAGCAAAGCTGGGCGGAACCGAAAGGGCTGCGTCAAGCTGGAAGCGGAAATCCGTGGCCAAATCGGTAAACCTCCGGACATAGGGCGTCGGCTCATCGAGCTCGACCGTGTCGAGCCGACGCGGCAATAGCAAAGGTACCCCGTACGAACGCGTGAGGCTGGCGGCGCCAGACGTGAAGATCTGGCGGTAGTTGGAAATAACAACGTCTGCAGCGCTGAGCCACAAACCAAGCGCATCATTGGTCAGAAATTCGAACCGAGACAGTATTTGAGACGTATCACCAATGGTACGCGAGATATGCGAGGCGTATTCATCGGTACCCGGCTTTCCTACGATAGCCAACTTGATCGGAGGCCTTGCTTCCTGCCACCAGGCAATGACATCCTCCAGACCCTTGTAGGGTTGGACAGTACCAAACATGAGGGCGAGTTTGCCGTCGCCCAAGCCAAGCTGATGTCGCGCTTCCGTTTGGCTAACCGGATGCGCCATAGCTACCGACAGATCTCCGTGGGGAACAACGCGGACCAACGATGGATCCAGACCGAACGCCTGGACTAATTTTTGCTTTGCCCCCACCGAATGAGCAAAGACGATCCTGGATTTGCGGTTTGCATAGCGGACGTTCCGCCCGATCAGGATCTCGCCAACACGATCGTGGGCATGAAAATTGTGGGCCGTCGTAACCAGCGCGGCGTGCTGCGTTGCCCGATCAAGATCGAATGGAAACCGCGCGGTCCTGAACAAGTCCAAGGCGTCGCCACGGCGCGGATAATACGCTTCCGGCCAATGGAGGTGGAGGATGTCGCAGTCCTGCGTTCTCAACAGCCGGCTCAACGGAAGAACCCGCTTGTAACCCTGCAAAAAGCGCACTTTCGCGCCGCGGCGTTCGAGGGCGTCGGCCAGGAGCATCTGGTAAGGCACGCCTCTCCGCCAATCCGGAGCGAAAAGGATATGCATTGGTCTAGACATCAGGGGCGTGCATATCGCTATGGTTAGCGCGTCGCATCAGCGGGGCAGCGAACTCAGTTGCACGCTTGACGAGCCGGTCGCGGCCTCGCGGGTCCACGGACACTTGTTCAGAAAGCGCTCTTGCACCAGATGCGCGATGCCCTCCCCGTACATCAGGTGGCGGATCGCGCCGACGTAGTGACGGAAGATGCGTGGGGGAATACCCGCCTCCAGGCGGACGTCGTAGGCCTGCGGCAACAGCTCGGCGCCATACCGTGAACCACACAGCGCGTAC
>CADEDX010000060.1:6432-19517 GCA_902826195.1 uncultured Bradyrhizobium sp.
GGTGGCCCTCGGCGAGACCGGGCACCGCCAGAAACTCCTCGATCCACTCCAGCCGCATCGAATCATGATGAATGACGCCGAACCCGCTGTTGACCCGGGCCAATAATTCGAACCCGAGCCGGGTCCGCACCGCTTCGGCATCGACCGTGTAGGCGCTTTCGCAGTCCGCGTTGAACGCGTTGAGCCGATAGTTGCCGTCTTCCAGGCGGGATAGATAGTCGGTCGGCTCATCGAAGAACAGCAGGTCGCTGTCGAACAGCACCATTCGATCCGCCTGCAGGAAAGAGATGAAGTCGAATACCTTCAGCGCCAGCAGGTTGGTCTTGCGGAACTGCGAACAGCGCGGGAAAGCTGCCAGTTTTCGCGCAAGCTGCTGATCGGCCTCGTGGCGACGAATGATCCTCGCAGTCGGAAAATGCTGTTGCAATGACGAAAGCGCGAACGGGTCCAGCGTGCCGTCTTCATGAATGCACAGCGCATAGCGTCGGCCGCTGGCGGCATAGAACGACTTCAACGACCAGATCAGGTTGAGCCAGTCATGCCGCGACGTAAGGACATGGATTTCAAACCGGCGATCCGGCGTCTCGGCGATCGGGGGAGATTTCAGGATGCGCGGCCGCACGACATCCCTGTACCAGGCGACGCGCAAGCCGTGCGCGAATTTCTGATTCAGCCTGAGCCAGACGGCGCCGGGCGTCAGCCTCATGACTTTGCCGTCGTTTTATTGCTGATGAAGCGGAGCACCGGTACTTCAGAACGCTCTGAATCACGGCAAGATAAGCATATGCCGTCGCGCTCAATCGATTCAATACTTCGGAATCGTCTTTTCAAACTCATTTTCTGCCGCCAAGCTGCAACATCGTCCTTCTGCCTTGCACCTTGCATTTGAAAATGAATCTCGCAACCTTCCCATCCATTCCGATTCCTTGGTATTTCCGCCACCGGGAGAACTCATCAATTTCGGTCATTGCGTCAGCATCTTCAGGCCCAGTGGAAGCGAACTCCTGTTTATAGGCGCGATAGGAGCTCCAAAACGCTCTGAGATTTTCGTTCGACAGATCGATGCAATCCGGGGAAATCCACTCGCTAGGATACGTCCATCCTTCTTCCTTTCTAATCACCTCGAGCGCTAACTGTGCATGCGCCTTTATGAGCAACTGGCGACGCGACAAGCCAGGCATGGTCTTTCTTAGCGCTTTAATCCAGATATCAAACGGCACACGAAAAAAGAACGGGTAATGGCTCGCGCGCATAAATTTGTGGCCGTCGCTGCCAGAGTACGTGAGTCCTCGCATGATGCTTCCGAAATCGAACGCGGCAATTCCGGTCTCCAACGCAAGCTCATATGCGAGGATCTTTGCGCCACCTCCCAAGGAAATAAAAACGGTGTCAATCCTGTGCTCTGAGATGGCTTCGCGGATACCATCTTTCAGCCGATCGAGATCATCTCCAATATCTCCGGTTTCATAGAAATGCGCCCTCAAATTGCCGGGCCAATATTTCTGGCTGGCTGCTCTGTAGCAAGAATCCTCCAACAAATTTTCGAGAAGTCGGGCTTCGGCGCCAACGAAGAGACATGTTCTACCGTCGACGTAATCGCGGAATTCATGCTGCGTCCACTCAAGGAACAGCTCGGAGATACCAGGTTCGGGACTGGAGTGCGCTTCTCCCGACCTCGCGTGCCTCCATTCGGTGAGCAATGCTTTTATGGTGGGATTGGCTTGGTGATAGTCCAGATAAGTGCAATTTTCATAGGCGGACTTGAGCCGATCCATATATGCAGGTTTCAAACCCGGATGTCCAAATGGCACTACCGAAGATTCCCGCTCCCGCCGAGTGACCTCGTCGCACCACCGACCAGCTTCACCTTTTTGAGAAGCAATTAAAAGCTGCAGTTCCATGTCGCCGAGTCTCAGAAAGGAGAACGGGCGCTGTTCCGTCATCAAAGCAGTGATGCGCTTGCATTCTACCTTCCTGGCTAGCCAATTATCCGGCTTTACGTGAATCTTATTGGCATCAGCCATCTTGTTAGGCGTCTGCCCTTCGAAACTGGACGTCTGATATTGCGAGCATCAATGCCTTCTCGCGGAAAACAGCCAGATTTCGGGCTGCGCTGCGTATAGCTCTTGGCTTAGGCCTTCGGCACGGACGGCGTTGCTGCTGCGGACCGAAACCATTGAAATGCAATGTATAATCTCCGCTCAACATCGCTCATTGGGCCCTTCCAATCGCAAGCAGCCAAGAACATTGACGCGTGAAAATTTCGCTCATTCGGCCAATTTAGATGTCGAAGCCAACGGATGGCGCTTGATATTGCCGACTTTAAGCGACCGCGCTGGCTGATGGTATTAAGACCCGCAGTAAATCGTTGAATCTTTTCGTCCCAAGCAACTGTCTTGCCCGCATCGGCAGCTCGACTGCGCAGATAGCCAATTTGAAGCCGCTCCTTCGGCATAAAATGGCGCAAATACAGCCTTTCATCATAAACAAGGCGTCTGCCAAGAAGTGTGATAGCCCAGCAAAGCTCGTTGTCATCGCCCGACGCCGCGGAAAGGGTACCAGAACGGCCAGTCAAGATTGGGAAACTCGTACACCGATAAATCGTGCACAAATCCGTGCGTCTAACTGCGAGACCCGCACCCCACAAGAACTTGCGGCTCTCCGTAACGTCCTGGGTTGAAAGCGCCTGAATGCCAATGGCGAGCCAATAGCCGTGTGAGTACACGAAGGAGGGCACTGGTCCCTCAAATATTGGGTCTGCCTGCCCACTGACCGCTCCGACCTTTGGGTCGGATAACGCGTCAACGACGATCATGAGATAGTCTGGAGCGAGACAGTTGTCGTCATCACAGAACACTATGATGTCGTGCTTTGCGTTGAAGACACCGGTTCGTCGCGCATAGGCTTGGCCTAGTTGCGGCTCCGTTACGACCCGCAAGCTAAACGGCTTACCCACCATTTCCCAAGCGCTTGTCGCAATGCTCGCTGTGTTGTCCGTTGAACCATTGTCGACCAAGATCACTTCCACAGCAGATCTCGTCTCACATTTAGACAGTGCCTGAAGCGTTGCAGCAATACGGGTCTCGCTGTTGTGGCAACAAATAACAACTGAGGTGCTCACGAAACGCCCTGACCTTCATTAATTGAGCGAGGTTCATTCACCTTGCGCTCTGCTTTGTGCCGGCGCAGATCGATGAATATGTTCTCGCCGCGAATCTCTTGAGCAAACTCTCTGTCACTCAATGCCGCGTAGAGTGCCTTGGCGCAGCCGGGCCGAAACCGATCGTGAAGCTCGATCGCAATCATTCCGATCCGTCCCAGCCAATTCTGCGGGCAGCCCAAGAAGAGATCGCGCTCCGAGCCTTCGATATCCAGCTTCAGGAGGTCGATCTCCGCTACTGCAAAGCGCTCCAATATCTCGGGAATCGTGACGGCGCTAACAGAGTTGGCGGTGCCCGGCAGGCGGCGGACGTCCGTGACACTCATTCCCCATTTCTCCGCGGATTCATCTTCGATGGCCAGCGTAGCGGCAGTTGGCCAAAGAGCGCCCTGAATCAGGGTTACATTCTCAAGGCTTCCGCAATTAATTTGCAGAAGCGCAAAGTTTGAAGGCTCGGGCTCGATGGCGATGACTTTCGCGTCCGGGAATGTGCGGGCAAAATACAAGGTGGCCATACCTATATTTGCACCGGCATCTACGATGACGCGCGGAGCACCAGGGAATGGAATTTCATATTCCTTAGCTCGAAAAACCTGCTCCACACACAAAATGTCGCTGGTGTCGAGACGAATTGCAATCTGACGATTTGCCGGAGTGAGAAATACGTTAACAAGCCTGCTTTTTCCTTCAGAACGCGCGATCGTTATCGCATCGCGTAATGGCATGATTGCCCGCAACACGTTGGTACGATACCGCATCCACTGGAGGCGTTTATACAGATAACTCGGAGGCCAAAGTTTCATAGCTGCACCTGGGAACGACGAAGCCGTGGTCCGGTGTATGAGGAAAGGTTCGGTTAGAAATCGGAGACTGCTCGATCTCGAAGGAGACGCAGTCGGTACAAGTGTCAAAGCTCTCCGTGTGATGCGGTCCGATCCATGCCGAAACCCAATACTTGCCTGGCACCAACGGTGGCAGAGCGATATCAAACCGAGCGCGGTTCTGCGGACCAAGAAAAATTGGTGTGGCTGACGGCATCGCCTGCATCAATGGCGCCCCGACCGCGTTGGAGATGTCGAAGGCAACGAGCGCCGGCCGACCGCTCGGCTGGCCGGCAAATGAACATTCAAGGCGAAGGCCAATTTCTGGCTGGCGTCCAACGAGGCTGAGCTCAATTTTCCCGAAGCCCAGGATTGGCGGTCCTTCAGCAGTTCGGATCCACTGCGTGCTCAGGGCGTTGCCACGGCTGTGAAGGTAAGAATTAACGCACGTGGCCACCGAGCCGTCGTGCTCGACGTGGCCGTTCTGCAGCAAAACGCATCGGTCGCACAGACTCTGCACGGCCGTCATGTTGTGGCTGACAAAAAGAATCGTCCGCCCTTCACGGGCGACGTCTGTCATCTTTCCAAGACACTTCTCCTGAAATCGTGCGTCCCCTACCGCCAATACCTCGTCAATGATCAAAATCTCCGGTTGAAGATGTGCGGCAACAGCGAACGCTAGCCTCACATGCATACCACTGCTGTAGCGCTTCACCGGCGTATCCAGGAATTGACCGATCTCGGCGAATTCGACAATCTCGTCGAACTTGCGACGGATTTCTTCTTGCCGCATTCCAAGAATAGCGCCGTTGAGAAAAATATTCTCACGCCCGCTCAGTTCCGGGTGGAATCCCGTGCCGACTTCAAGAAGACTTGCGACCCGGCCGCGTAAACGTACTCGCCCGGACGTAGGATCGGTGATGCGACTTAGAATTTTAAGCAGCGTGCTCTTGCCCGCCCCGTTTGGGCCTATTATTCCGATTACTTCGCCGCGTGGGACTTCGAAGTTAACTCCATTTAGAGCCCAAAACTGCTCTATTTCATCGCCCTGAACGATCTGCCGGCCACGAGCGAAATCAAGCGCCTTACGTGAGAAGCTCCGCACTTCTCGAGTGAACGCTTCGCGTAAGTTAGACGGGTCATTGGCTCGGGCGGACTGATGGCCTACCCAGTAGCTCTTCGACAGGTCTTCGATGCTAACCGCGATATCTGACATGGTTGCACTCACACCGATCAAATCAGATCGGCGAAGCTCCTTTCCGTCTTTCTAAATTTTCGAATGCCAAGCCAAAGCAATAAGGTGCTGATCGCGAGACTAAGCAAAACACCAGGCCAATAGAGCCGGCTTTCACCACCGAGTAGGCACCAACGGAAGCCGTCGATCACGCCCACCATCGGATTCAGGGAGTACAGCAAGCGCCATTGCTCGGGGATTATCCCGGAGCTGTACCCAACCGGCGATACATAGAGACCGAGCTGAAGCACAAATGGGACGACATGCCGAAAATCCCGATACTTCACATTGAGCGCCGTCACCCACAGGCCGGCGCCGACGCTCGCCATGAAGGCAATCACCGCGAACCCTGGCAGCAGTAGCATCTGCCATCCCGGCAAGAAATGATACCACACCATCAGTCCGCCAAGGATTGCGAAGCCAATGAGAAAATCCACGAACGCCACCATCACGGCGGCAATCGGCACAATCAGACGTGGGAAATACACCTTGCTTACAAGATGAGCGTTCCCCGTCACACTGTTCGACGCATCCGTCAGGGCAGCCGCGAAAAAACTCCAGGGCAGCATGCCAGCAAAGACCATCAGGGCGTATGGAGTAGCGCCTTCCGAGGGCAGGCCTGCCACTTTTCCAAAGACGACTGTCAGCACCACCATCGTGAGAAACGGCCGGATCAACGCCCAAGCCGCGCCAATAACAGTTTGCTTATACCGAACGGAAATGTCGCGCCAAGCGAGCACTTGGAAAAGCTCTCGATACTGCCACAAGTCACGCCAGTAGTGACGTTCGGCACGGCCGGACTCAATGATGAGTTCATAGCGCTCGCCAACATCTCGGCCGGCTTCGGGCGGCGTCATCATCTTCTCGACCGGCATCTCAAGCGTCGACATTCCCCGATCACGTGATCGCATTTGCGGTGGCAGCACCAAGCAACGTGTTGCCTGATTGGGCGTAGCCCACACATACCTCGATGAATGCCCTCATCGAGAGCAAAGCCCCGGTTGCCCAAACGGATGATGACGCCAAAACGTCCGTGCTCCGCCCGCCGATACCTATCTGGCACGGTGGGCAGACCCCTCACTCCAACGCCCGACGGCAGCCAATTGCAGATTAACACCGAAGAGCTTGCCATCCAGGACCAAGAAAAAACCCATGCTACCGCACTTCGGGTGAATCGCTCCACCCGAACTCGACGTCATCATGGGCGTTCGCCGTTGCGTGCGTTCACGCCGCCGGAGCGAGCGCGCGACGCTCGACGGAGACGGAAACCGCGCCTCCCATGATCTCAAGCAACACATCCACGCGGCGGCCCGCGTCAAGCCGCACGATGGTCGCAGTAAAATCAGCCAATGGTCCCGACAGGATGCGCACCCGCTGCCCCTGCGCAAGCGAGTGATCCAGCCGCGTCAGGCCAGCATCCGAATGCGCAAGCAGTGCTTCAACGATGCCGAAAGGAACAGCGGCTGGCCGGCCCTCCTGCACGACCAGGCGCGATACGCCGATCGTGCCGTTGATGAAAGACCAGGCTTCGCGGCCCAGGTCCAAGCTGACGAAGAGATAGCGCCCAAAAAGCGGTCGGCGCACGTTCGACAAACGCCGGGCATGGCGAATCGTTTTCTCGATCTGCGGCAGAAACGTTGTCAGTCCCTGCGCTTTGAGATTGAGCTCGGCTTTTCGCTCGCAATTTGGCCGCGTATGAACGAGATACCAACGGACGCCCTGCGACAACTCATATGGGGATGAAATCTGCATTTCCCTTTAATGAGCGCGAGAAGAGCTGCTCCGCCTGGGAGGAGAGCTGCTTTGGCCGTAATGTTTATATTCACCGTATGGCTCGTAGCTGGCGAGGCCGGCAAAGTCCACCTTGTTCAGCACGGCACCACGCATCTTCATTTGCACCGCCGGGGCATTGCCGAGGGCATGACGAACGGCTTCCATCTTGGTCGTACCCCACTCGACCACAAACACGTAGGACTCAACGAAGCGCGATACGGCAAGGACGTCAACTGTCGAAATCAGCGGCGCCATGTCGACGATGATGAAATCGCAGTAATTCTTCAATGATTCGATCAGCAGCTTGACATTGCGTGAAGCAAGCGCCTCGGTCGGATTACGAACAGACGCCTTTGGGACCATCGGCAAGAAGGTCAGATTGGTCCCGGTATCGCGCCACATGACTTGCGCCAGATTAGCTTCTCCGACGGCGACATCGAGCAGTCCAAGCTTCGCTTCGGGAAACAGCGCCCGCGACAGCGAAGGATTGCGGACGTCACAGTCAATCAGCATCACGCGCCGGCCAGTGGCGGCCAACTGGCTGGCGACGCCGGCTGCAATCGTCGACTTGCCTTCCGCAGGCATATACGACGTCAAGCCGATGACCTGACAACCGGTGTCAGGCCCGGAATCCAGCGACAGCTTGATCGAGCGGATCGCGTCAGCATAGGCCGAATTGGGCGCGTCGACCGCGCTCCACAGCATACCGGAGCGCCCGCGCAGGTCGCGTGTCGACCCCCCCAGAGAGGCCGATGGAGCAGCCAGCGCTCTCGGCCCTCGCGCCATCTGGAGGAGCCGGCGATATGAAACC
Organism: uncultured Bradyrhizobium sp.; assembly: GCA_902826195.1. Lineage (GTDB taxonomy): Bacteria > Pseudomonadota > Alphaproteobacteria > Rhizobiales > Xanthobacteraceae > Bradyrhizobium. The sequence goes on from CADEDX010000060.1 coordinate 14,232, forward strand.
CTCCGTGTATCCGGATACTGACTAAAGCGCGGACCCAACGCAAGGCATTCGGTATTGAGAACCGACTTGATCTGATCTCTGGTCCGGAAGGCGCCATCAAGCAATTCCCGCAGCGCGCCGAACCCTATGCCGAGCATTCCGCCCGCGAAAAGTGTGGTCAGCCAGGTCTTGAGTGTTTGCGGGCCGGTCTGAGTTACCGAAGCCGACGAGATCAACCTCGCGTCACTGATCGGGTAGGTTTGCCGCTGCACAGCCTCGGTGTGCTGCTTGAGAAAACTGTCGTAGAGCGAGCGGTAGCTTTTGGCGGCAGCCTCGAGGCTGAACAACGTAACCTGGGCCTGATTGGCGTCCTGCGTTTTAGACAGAGCACTAGCAAGCGTTGCTTCCAGCTCGCGTTGACCCTTCTGGGCAATTTCAAGCTCGCCCTTGGCGGTTTCTTCGATCCGGCCGAGTTCATCCGCAATGGACCGACGCAGATCCCTGATCTGGTTACGGATATTTTGCACCGAAATATGGTCTTGCCCGTAGCGCGCAGCCCAAGTGGCCTCCCGGTTGGTCAGGTCGAGATACCTGGTGCGCAGGGAATTGATGATTGAGTTGCTCATCGCTTCCGTGAAATTTTCGCCGGCTGGCAGGCCGGGCTGATCCTTGACGTCCTGGAGATAGCTTTGGCGAACCGCATCCATGCGCTCCAGACGCGCCTGCAGATTGGCCACCTGCGCCCGCGTCTTGCCAAGCGCCGCGCTCGTGTCGCCGACCTGCTGCTCGCTCATTAGCGTCCCACCCGCCGAGACAATGTTGTTTTTGGCCTTGAACTGAACCACAGCGCGTTCCGCCGTAGCCGCCTGGTCTCGAAGATTTTGCAGCCGCTCCTGCAGCCAGTCGCCTGCGCTGCGCGAGGCCTGGTATTTCGCGTTCAGCTGGTCGGCGATGTAAGCATTGACCATCTCATTGGCGACTTTCGAAGCAAGCTCCGGGTCGCGACCCGAGAAGTCTATCTTGATCATATAGCTTTGGCCGATGCGCTGCGCCCTTATCCCGTTCGCTAAGAGCGTGACCGCAAGGCTTGTCCTCTCGGCTTCTGACTTGGACGCCACAGAACTCCAGCGGTATAGCAAGCGATCCAGCAGCCCTTTGTCGGAGCGCAGGAATTCAGGATCGTTTGTGAGATTAAGCTGCTTGACGACATAGCCCAAAACATTGATCGATCTCAAATTCTGCAAATTAGTCTCGAACCAGGCCATATCGAGTGGCGCAGCACGCCCCGGCTCATCCAGCGGCCCCTTCCGGCTCTCAATCGTCATCGTTGAGGAAGCGGTATAGGTCTTGGGACTGCTGAGCGCTTGGAAGGCACCGATTGGCAGGACAATAGCGAGCCCGAGAACGATCGCGAGGTGTTGCCTCTGGACAAAGCCCCGCACGTAGTCGAACCGCTGCCCCAGGCTTGCAGGTGCCGGTCCTGGCTGCGGTAGAGGGTTATATCCAGACACGCGCGCCTGCTCGATTCATTGTCCGCCCCTGGAAACCGCGTAGTGCGAAAAGAAATACTCGCCGCGGCGCGGGAGGTAACCGATCATTAATATATTTTTCGTTTTCGGGCAAAGCTTCTTTGGCCGTTTTCCAAACAAAACTAACGACTTCGGGGATTCTTTAAATCAGCTTCGAGAAGCGTCAAATTTACTCCAAGGGAGCCGATCGGCCTCGCAACCTGTCCGTGCTACCACCGCAAATACCGGGCTCGGCGAGGCGGTTAGACCCAGTTCCCTCTGGAACCGAGACCAGAGTGTGTCGACCACAGTCTGGAATGTGGGTTGATCGGGGTAGATCCGGCCTCGGAACACAACAAAAATTTGATCCTCGGCCTCTGCGTAGCGCCGAATCAGGTCGCGATCCCAGCCCAACGCCGGGGACCTGATGACAATCATACGGCACAAGCCGGAGGTGGCTGTTACTGTGGGTTTTCCTTGCTCGGCGCGGTCCATCACCGAGACGCTGAAATGCTGCCCAGCAAGGAATTCGGCCAATCGAACCTGAATGTTGCGATCGGTCGGCGGCTCGTGAGGAGTCGCACGGGCAATCACTTTCCAGGCCAGGGTCAGCGACAGGAACAGAAGAAGGAGGAGGTATTTAAGCGCGCGCGAAGATTTCACGCCGCGCACCCAGCACAGTCACTCCCACCATCAACGCTAGCATGATCGAATTGGTGATCATGTCGCCCCAGGAGCTATGGATCAATTCATAATATCGATGGCTAAATCCCATCAGGCTGATCCGTGTCACGTTGACAGCGATGACCGACGCGCAGGCGAAGGCGGCCCAGAAAATATCCTTGGCGGTCCACCGGTGGCCGACCCATTGCGTGATGGTAACCCAGCATAACAACGCCAGCGACATGTTGGCCAGCGAGGAGCAGGCCGGCAGCACAATCATATAGCCGGATCCGTCAAGGAAGCCGACCATGTTGCCCGTCCTTGGCGTGCCTAGAAGCAGCGAGACCAACGATGCATCGACATCCAGGATCGGTTTCGCAAAAATCTGGAACAGCAGGCGGCTCCACAACATTGGGGCAGTCATGGCAAGCAGGATCAAGGCTCCGCGCACCCGTTCCCGATTGCTGTTCGCGAACAACAGGATGTGCAAGCTCAATCCTGTTACCGCGACCCAACTCAAGGGGAATATTGGAAGTGCAACCAAGATCAGAAATATGAGGGCGACAATCAGGTCAAGCGGCTGCACGTGTTCAGCGGTCTTCTCAAAGACCAGGGAAATTCCGGCAAAGCAAGCCAACAAAATGATGACGTTGATGTCTGCGCCAGCAAGCGCGCCCTCCCAATCCGAGAATTGAAAGCCGTGGATTACCCGACCCAATAGCCCGTTAGCGCAACCTGCAATGTAAAGCATTGCGAAGAAGTCATTACGGGGAATGGCCTCCCAAACCGCAGAGAACATCCGCGGCTTGAAAACAGTCGACCGATCTTGAACTGACGCGTCCGCCATTGGCATCTCTGGACGTATAAAGTAACCAGCGCTCGCCTTGGTTAGGCTAGCACGCAGCAGAATTCTACCACAATTATCAAGCGCCATTTCTGGTCAGCGATTATCACCCCCAAATCGGGCTCCCATTGTGCTGAAGGGGTAATTATCACAAGGGGTTACGCGACGTTATTGAGTTCGATCGATAAGGTTGGACACTCCAAGCGCACAAATAAGTCCATTTGCACGTGCGAAGCCCTAAAATTCCATTCTTATCGTTCGTTCTGCAGCGCGCCCTAGCAGTTGAATCTCGAGCCGCGGGCCAGTAAGACGCTGGCGCGATTCTTCGCGCAATCTGCTGTCGCGGATTATGAACACCTCATTGATTGGGACAGCTCTGCATGCCCATTACCTTTCTAGTCCTTTCATCTCGTGCGGCACGGTTGGTTCGGGGGAATTGCTCGGGCCAGCGCCGGCGATCCGTGATTGCATTACTTTTCGCAGCGCTCGCGATTGCCGGCTGCTCGGAAAAAGCTCCCACCAAAGATCAAATTCTATCCAGCGCCAACGAAGCCTTTGCCGCTCAACGGTTCGTTCAGGCCGAAAAAGACTATCGTGAGGTCCTCCGGCTTGCTCCCGACGATCAGACTGCAATGCGTCGATTGGGAATTTTGTACTATGACCAAGGGCAGATGCCCCAAGCCTATCCTCAGCTGAAGAAATTTTCCGGCCTGCAGCCGGACGACGCAGAAATCCTAACCAAATTCGGGTTCGCCCTCCTCGCCACGGGCGATTACGCGCAAGCCCGCGACATGGCTCTGCAAGCGCTCTCCAAACGTCCAGGCGATGAACAGGCGCTGTCGCTGCTTGCAGATACTGTCCGATCAGCCGACCAAATTGAGGACGTTAGTAAACGCATCGAAGACCTTCGCAAGACCGATCAAGACCGATCGGGCTATCATTTGGCGCTCGGATCACTCGCGGGTCGCAAAGGCGAGAAGGAGCGCGCTGAAACTGAATTGAAGAAGGCCATCGATTTAGATCCCAAATCGGGAGCGGCTCACTTGGCGCTCGCCGTGCTGCACTGGAGCAACAAGAACCTCACTGCCGCGGACCAAGAATTCAAGGCTGCGGCCGAGCTTTCTCCTACGAATTCTCCCATCAGGATTCGATATGCCGATTTTAAGCATCAAACTGGAGCTGTGCCAGAAGCAAAAACGATGCTCGAGGACATCAACAAAAAATCTCCAGAGTATCTGCCGCCTCGCGTTGCTCTCATGAAGATTGCCTGCACCGAACAAAAAGATGACTGCGCTTCGCGCGTTCAAAACGTCTTGGCGCAGGACCCAACTAACTTCGACGCCGTATATCAGGATGCTGTCCTTAGCACGAAGAACGGCGATATAACCAAGGCGATCCGCGAACTCGAATTCTTGAGCAGTTCGTTTCCGCAAAATGCCCTCGTCCGCTATCAGCTTGCCAGCACTTATTTGCTCTCTGTTAAAGACGCTAGCGACGTGAACGCGCGAAAAGCCACCGAGAATGCGGAAAACCGGCTCAGCGACGTGATCAAGCTCGATCCGAAGCTTGCACCGGCCGTGCTGTTGTTCGCTGAGCTGAAGATTCGCAAAGGCAGTGCTGCCGCCACCATCGGACCCTTGCAGGAGTTGATCAAGCAAGGACCGCCGATCGCACCGGCGTATTCTCTTCTGGCGACAGCGTATGCGACCCAAGGTCAGACCGCCGAAGCAGCCGCGATTTATCAGCAGATGATCGCGCTCTTCCCAAAAGATCCGCAGCCACCATTTCTTTTAGGTAATGTTCAGCTCGCACAAGGTCAGCCGACAGAGGCCAGAAAGTCATTCGCACAATCAGCGGTTCTTTCTCCTGATTACCTGCCCGCCAGTGAGAGGCTCCTTGACTTCGAGATCGCTGATAAACAATACGCCGCTGCCATGGGGCGCGCCCAGCAGCAGATCGACAAGGATCCCAAGCGGGCTCAGCCGTGGGCAATGCGTGCGAAGATCTATCTGGCGCAGCGCGATTTCACTCATGCCGAACCCGACCTTGTAAGAGCCATCGAAATCGACCCCAAGTTTGAAGCGGCTACGCTGTTGCTCGCGCAGCTCTACATGGCCACTAACAAACAAGATCAGGCGATTGCCAGGCTCAATGGCTTCGCCGAACAGAACAGAAGCGTTCCTGCGCTCGCTCAGCTCGCCTCCATTTACGAAAAAGATAAGAATTATACCGCGGCGCGCGATGCCTACGAAAGGCTGCTTGCCGTCAATGGCAACAACGCTCTCGCTTTGA
>CADEDX010000061.1 GCA_902826195.1 uncultured Bradyrhizobium sp.
GATTGTGGCGTTCACCGCCGCTACCGGCGTGGACTCCGCCATACGGGCTCTTGATGCCGGCGCAAACGGATACGTCCTGAAGGGCAGCAGTGCGCAAGAACTGATCCAGGCCGTCGAGGCGGTTCGCCACGGCGAGACGTACATTACGCAGAGTTTTGCGAGCCAGGTCATCGCAGCATTGCGAAACGCCGCGGTGCGACGAGTAGCAGCTGAAGCTGTCAGATTCAGCATCCGTGAGGATCAGATCGTTCGGCTGCTGTTGCATGGAAAGACCAACAGGGAGATCGCCGTTGCGCTGAAGATCAGCGAGAAAACCGTCAAGAATTACATGACGATCTTGATGCAAAAGCTCAACGCCCGTAATCGCCTCGAAGTCGTTATTGCAGCGCAAGCCATAGCTGAACTCGAACAGGATGACCAAGCAAAGCATCCGCATTGGCAGCAGCGTCAGCTCTCCTAACTCTCTGACTGGCGCCCGCCGTCTGCCGAGAACTAGGTCTAAGAAGTCTCCGTGCGACGAACTCAACGCGGGGCGCGCCTCGTCCGGAACAAAGTGAGGATGATCAAAAATCCTGACAAGCGCGCCGCAACACCCATCCGAACCAACAGCGGCGGCCGCGCCACATATTGTCGGATAGGATTTTAACCCATGACCTTCAGGTTATGGGCCTGATGAGCGGGGATTGCTGGTAGGGATACTTTGTCATTCTTATAAGTGCCCAAGGGCCCCTGCTGGGGGAATCCGCTTACCCGAACCGGGTCAGGGTGCGTGGTAGCGAGAGAGGGACTCGAACCCCCGACCCCAGGATTATGATTCCCGTGCTCTAACCAGCTGAGCTACCTCGCCACGGTTCACCGGCGCGGCGCATTGGCCGCATTCCTTCGAACGCGCGGCATATAAGGAGTGGGTCGCGGGCCTGTCAAGCAAAGCCGACGGGCCGGTCAAGCATCTGCAGAATGGCGCTATTTCGGCCTGATTGTCGGGTCGCCGCCCGGGCTGCCGGGTGGCGGTATCACGGGCGTCTTGCCGGCGTCGGGTGCCGGCGCGTGCATTTCGGGATCGACGCCCGGCGGCGGGCATAGCACGCCATCGGAGCGGGCGAGCTTGTCGCCAAGCGGCTCAGCCCGCTGGCCGGTGGTGGTGGTCCCGTCCGGAACCGCCGCGCCGGCATTCGGCTTCGGCTGCATCGGGGCGCAATTGACCGCGCGGTCCGGCGAAGGGGGCGCGTTGTTGGCGGGCGGCGTGGCCGGGCTTGGCGGGGCTTGCGCCAGCGCCGCACTCGCGGTCGCCAGCAGCACACTTGAGAGAAGAAGAGCGTGTTTCATTGCCATGGGGAGCAAACGGTCAGCCCGCGCGGATGTTCCGCGGTCAAACCGTCGCTCCCTGGACGTGACAAGGTCTGCTGGTGCAAGCCGGCGTCGGCGTCACGAAAAATGCAGCGCGTTTTACGACTTCCGATAACGGATCAGTGAAAAATGCCCCATCGGCGGCATCGGCCGCCGTTCGGTCAAGGTCACGCCGCCATGTTTCGCCGCCCAGTTGGTCAGCCGTTCCCAGGGGAATTCCGGCCGCCAGCCGAGCCGGCGCGCCAGCGGCGCGAACGCCAGTTCGAAGATGCGGCGGGGACCGCTTTCGGCGCCGATGTGATTGACCAAAATCAGTTCGCCGCCGGGCTTCAACACGCGGATGAAATCATCCAGCGTGCGTTCCGGATCCGGCACCGCCGTGATGACATATTGCGCCACCACTGCATCGAAATACGAGTCCTTGAACGCGAGGTTCTTGGCGTCCATCACCGCCAGCGTTTCGACATTGCTCAGGCCGAACTCGCGCACGCGCTTGAGCGCACGTCGCAGCATCGGCTCGGAAATGTCGACGCCGCACAGTTTGGTGTTGCGCGAATATTCCGACAGCGACAGCCCGGTGCCGACACCAACGTCGAGAACGCGCCCACCTATCTTGTCGGCCTCCGCAATGGTCGAGCGACGGCCCTCATCGAACACTTTTCCGAAAACCAGATCGTAGACCGGCGCCCAGCGCCCATACGCCTTTTCGACCCCTTCGCGGTCGATGTCCGCAGCCATGTCCCCCGCCCCGATTTCTTTTTAGGTACGCATCACCTCGACGAGCGATGCGGATTTCTGCGCCCCTGCCCTCGTCGCCGCAAACTTTGCCGCTGCACTCTTGATGAATCCGCCGCCGAGCACGCGCGCCTGTCCCTTCGGCGCGTCGTAGAACACGCAGGCCTGGCCGGGCGAGACGCCCTCTTCGCCGGCAACGAGTTCGACTTCATATTCGCCGTCGACCGTGCGCAGCCAGGCCGGCTGCGGCGGACGCGTCGAACGCACGCGCACGAACATCTCGATGCCGTCGCCGATCACGCGCTCCAGCGCGCCGTCGCCGATCCAGTTGACGTCGCGCAGCCGTATCCGATCCATCCGCAACGCCTCGCGCGGCCCGACCACGACACGGCGGCTCGCCGCGTCGAGCCTGACGACATAGAGCGGCGAACCGGCGGCAATCCCGAGGCCCTTGCGCTGGCCGACCGTGAAATGAACGATGCCCTGATGGCGGCCGATGACGCGGCCATCGAGATCGACGATGTCGCCGGGCTCGATCGCGCCGGGCTTGAGGCGGCCGATGATGTCGGTGTAGCGACCGGTCGGCACGAAGCAGATGTCCTGGCTGTCCTGCTTGTCGGCGACCTCGAGGCCGAAGCGCCGCGCCAGTTCGCGCGCCTGCGGCTTGGTCATGTCGCCGAGCGGAAAGCGCAGATAATCAAGCTGCTCGCGCGTGGTCGCGAACAGGAAATAGCTCTGGTCGCGGTCGGCATCCGCCGCGCACACCAGCGCGCGCGATCCGTCGGCGAGCCGGCGCGAGGCGACATAGTGGCCGGTCGCGAGCGCATGGGCGCCGAGTTCGCGCGCGGTCGAAAGCAGGTCGCGAAACTTGACGGAGCGGTTGCACTCGATGCACGGCACCGGCGTCTCGCCGAGCGCGTAGCTTTCGGCGAAATTGTCGATCACGGATTCGCGGAAGCGGCTCTCATAGTCGAGCACGTAATGCGGGATGCCGATCCGTTCGGCGACGTTGCGGGCGTCGTGGATGTCGCGGCCGGCGCAGCAGGCGCCCTTTCGGTGGGTGGCCGCGCCATGGTCGTAAAGCTGCAGCGTGATCCCGACCACGTCATAGCCTTCGGACTTCAGCAGGGCAGCCGTCACCGAGGAATCGACGCCGCCGGACATGGCGACCACGACCCGCGTATCCTGCGGACGACCTTCGAGATCCAGACTGTTTCGCATGCCAGGGGTCATCGAGTTCAATCGGTTAGCGCCACGCGGCCCGCGGCCAGGGTAAAACGCTTTTTGTTATAAGGCCTTACGGCAGAATCTGACCCTGACGGGCTGGATCGGACGCCGCTCTTTAATATAGGCCGTATTCTCGCGAGGCAATCAGCCGATCCCCATTTTGGAGCGTATCCAGGACGGCAAATCTTGCCGCCGGGCAGAAAAGGGGGGTGCCATCGGGCCCCGCAATTCTACCGCCACCCTCCGCAAGCATATGAAAGAATTAGATATTATTTACCTCGGCGGATGGCCCGGTCCTTGCTGAGTAGTAGGCCGAGAGCTCAGCGCGAGGGTCGCCCGTGGTCAGTGTCACGTCAGAAGTATCGGCAAACACATCTTTTCAGAGCGCCGCGGCACGGTCCGCCCGGCCGGATACCGAGCCGTCCGCCGGAAACGACAGCTTTGCGGCGCTGGTCGACAGCAATACGTCCGCCAGCAACAATGATCGCCGCGCCCAGGACAACACACCGGCGCCGCGCCGCGCCGACGATGCGCCGGCCGCCTCCGATAATCGCGCGCGCGACAATGCGGCCGCGTCTGACCGCGCAGACAAGGCCGCGCGCAACGATTCGAACGATCGCGACGCCGCGGCCAGCGCGCGCGGCGACAAGGCGCGCAATGACAAGGCACGCAACGACAAGACATGTGACGACAACAACAACGTCGAAGCCAAGGCTGATGCCGACAGCAAGACGGATACCGAAGCCAAGGCCGAGGCCTCCCGCCGCGGCAAATCAAACACCGACGCGGCGAAGTCCGACGGCGCGAAATCCGATGAGACGACGCAGGCCGCATCGACCGACGCTTCCGCGGCCGCCGATCCGGCCGATACCGCACAGGCTGCAGCAACCCTGGTGACGGCCGACGCCATTGCCGTCGTCATCCCTGTCGTCACCGCGCCGGCTGCGACACCTTCCCAGGCACAAGCGACTGAAACGGCCGCTGCTCCGCTTGCGATCGCCGCCGCCGCCATCGCGGCCTCGGCGTCACTCGCCGCAGAGACAGCGCCGGCCACTCCCGCCGCTGCAACGACCGAGACCGGCGCCGCCACGCCCCAGCCCGAAACCGCGAAAACCGCACAAGGCGAAGTCGCCGCCAAGACCGCCGCACAGGGTAGCGCAGCCCAGGTTATCAGTGCCGAGGTCATATCCGCCGACCCGATCATCGCGAGCGGCGCGGCGCAGGCCGCTTCAGTGGCCGCGGCGACGCCCGCTGCGACTAAAGCCGCCACGCCCCTCAAGAACCCGGACCTCGCCAAGAAGGGCGCCACGACGGCGGTCGAGCAGGCTGCCAGCACCGGCACGACCGACACGGCTGCGACCGCCGCAACACCCGCTGCGGATACGATCGTGCCCGCCGTCACCGCATCGACCGAAACCACGGGCCAGCCGAAATCCGAAAAGGGCGCAGCCGACGCCGCCAAGGTCGACGCGTCAGGCAGTGCCGTCGCGCCGACAGCCGTCGGCGCCCAAGGCCACGCACATCTTGCCGCGCCCGAGCTCGGCCAGACACCAGCCAATTCCGCCAGCAACGGCGTGCCGGCGACCGGCGCGATCCAGGCGCAGCAGCCCGGCGCCACCGCTACAACGCCGGTTGCCGCAAGCCAGTTGACCGCGACGGCCGCAACCGGCGTGCCGGTGAGCGGGCTTGCGATGGAAATCGCCGCCTCGGTCAATAGCGGCAAGACCCGCTTCGAAATCCGGCTCGATCCCGCCGAGCTCGGCCGCATCGATGTCCGCATCGATGTCGACCGCCATGGCCAGGTGACATCGCATCTGACGGTCGAGCGACCAGAAACGCTGTCGATGCTGCGTCAGGACGCCAACCAGTTGCAGCGCGCGCTCGACAATGCCGGACTTTCCACCGGCAATAGCGGCCTTCAATTCAGCCTGCGCGACCAGTCTTCGCAGGGCCAGAACGACGGCAACCAGTCCAACCCCAACGCGCATCGCCTCGTCGTCAGCGAGGAAGAGAATGTTTCACCCGTCGTCGCCGGCCGCGGCTACGGCCGCATGCTCGGTTCGAGCGGCGGCGTCGACATCAGGATTTAAGGGAGAGCGTCATGGCAGTTGATGCAACCATGCCGACGACGGTGGTCTCGGCACCCGGAACCGGCTCTGCGACGGGCAACAAAACCGCTTCGACAGCGACGACGGGAATCGCGGATAATTTCCAGACCTTCCTGACGCTGTTGACCACGCAGCTCCAGAACCAAAATCCGCTGGACCCGCTCGACACCAACCAGTTCACCCAGCAGCTCGTGCAGTTCGCCGGCATCGAGCAGCAGCTCAAGTCGAACGAGCAGCTTAAGTCGCTGGTAGAGATCGAAAAGAGCGCACAGGCAACCCAGGCGCTGGTCTATGTCGGCAGCAACGTCGCAGTCGACGGAAGCAAGGCGGTGTTCGACAAATCGGCGACCTGGAATTTCAAATCGGACAAGGACACCACCGCGCAGATCACGATCACGAACGCGGCGGGACAGACGTGTTACAGCGGCAACTTCTCGCTGAAGCAGGGCAATTCCAGTTTTGTCTGGGACGGCAAGGGCGTTGACGGCGTGCAGTTCCCGCCCGGCACCTACACCCTCACCGCCACGGGCAAGGACAGCTCGGGCAACAACGTGGCGATCTCCACCGAAGTGCAGGGTATCGTCGATTCCGTCGACCTCACGGCTTCCCCGCCGCTGCTGTCCATCGGCGGCCAGACCTACACCACCGACAAGATCAAGCGGGTGGTGCGCCAGACCTCCACCTAGCGGGCGCGCCAGCAGCTCGCTCGTTTGATTGTATAACTAAAATATGCAACCTTTGATTGCTAAAAGGGGGCGTCGCGGCGTACCCTGAAAGCAATTTTCCCGTTCATTTCAGGGAGAATCGCATTGGAGTCGTGGGCTTAGGTAAATTTTAAGCCGACCGGCGTAAGTTGCTACCGTGAGTTCAGTGGTTGAGAGTTTGTGAGTACGCCATGACAGAACCCCATCGCCCGAGGGTAAAATACGTCATCGGGCCTGACGGTAGTCCGTTAACAATTGCCGATCTGCCCGCGCCTGGCACCAAACGGTGGGTTATCCGCCGCAAGGCCGAAGTCGTCGCAGCGGTGCGAGGCGGCCTGCTCTCCCTCGAGGAAGCCTGTAGCCGTTACACGCTGACGGTCGACGAGTTCCTCTCCTGGCAGTTTTCGATTGATCAGCATGGCCTGGCCGGTCTGCGGACCACCCGGATCCAGCAATATCGCCAGTAAGCTCTCTCGACCCGAAAGATTTGATGAAAACCGGCTTCGTTTTGCGAAGGCGGTTTTTTTCATGCCGCAACAATTCCACTGGCTTTAACGGTTGTTAACCATATCGAAACCATCCCCTAGGCAATAATTGCCCAGTCGGTCCCTGGGGCCGAATCCCTGGGGGCGGTTGGTGCAAGGTCTCGTTGGTTTTCTGCAGAGCCTCGGTGCGGCAAGGTTGATGGCGATGGTCGCGGTGACGACCGCGCTGATCGGCTTCTTCGGCTTTGTCATCATGCGCGTCACCACCCCGCAGATGACCACGCTGTTCACCGACCTCGCACCCGAAGATTCCTCCCTGATCATCAAGGACCTGGAGCGCCAGGCCATTCCCTTCGACATCCGCAACGAAGGCGCGGTGATCATGGTGCCGAAGGACAAGGTGACGCGGCTGCGGATGAAGCTGGCCGAGAGCAACCTGCCCAAGGGCGGCAGCGTCGGCTACGAGATCTTCGACAAGTCCGATGCACTCGGCACCACCAGTTTCGTCCAGAACATCAATCACCTGCGCGCGCTGGAAGGCGAACTGGCACGCACCATCCGCGCCATCGACCGGATCCAGGCCGCCCGCGTCCATCTGGTGCTGCCGGAACGCCCGCTGTTCAGCCGCGAAGCGCCGGAGCCGTCGGCCTCGATCGTGGTGCGGGTGCGCGGCAGCCTCGAGCCGCAGCAGATCCGCGCCATCCGCCATGTCGTCGCCTCCGCCGTCAACGGATTGAAGCCGCAGCGGGTATCGATCGTCGACGAAGCCGGTCGGCTGCTGGCAGATGGCGCCGGCAAGGAAGCCGATATGGCGGCCGGCGACGAGCGCCGCACCGCCTTCGAGAAGCAGATGCGCAACGAGGTCGAGGCGATCGTCTCCTCGGTGGTCGGCCAGGGCCGCGCCCGCGTCCAGCTCACCGCCGATTTTGACTACAACAAGGTCACCCAGACCTCGGACAAGTTCGATCCCGAGGGCCGCGTGCTGCGCTCCAGCCAGACCCGCGAGGAATCCTCCGCCAGCGCCGGCGACGGCGGCCAGGTGACGGTCAACAACGAGCTTCCCGGCAACCAGGCTAACGCCACCGCCGCCGCCCGCGACCAGAGCAAGAAGAGCGAAGAGACCAACAACTACGAGATTTCGCGCACCACCAAGACCGAAGTGACCGAGGCCGGCCGGGTCAACCGCATCTCGGTCGCGGTGCTGGTCGACGGCGCCTACACCAAGAACGACAAAGGCGAGATGGTCTATCAGGACCGCAGCAAGGAGCAGCTCGACCGCATCGCCACCCTGGTCCGCTCGGCGATCGGTTTCGACCAGAAGCGCGGCGACCAGGTCGAGGTCGTCAACCTTCGCTTTGCCGAAGCACCGTCGGTGCCGCCGGTGGCGGAGCCGACCGGCCTGCTCGGCATGCTGCAGTTCACCAAGGATGACGTCATGTATGTCATCGAACTCGGCGTCATGATGCTGCTCGGCCTCGTGGTGCTGTTCCTGGTGGTCCGCCCGCTGGTCAAGCGCATCCTGGCCGCCGACGTCGTTCCCGGACCGGCCGAACCACTGCCCGCTTTGACCGACGGCACGCAGGAAGAAGGCGCAAACGGCCAGGCTCTGATTCCCGGCACCAGCGGCGCCGCACAATTGATCGACGTCGCCCAGGTTCAGGGCCAGGTCCACGCCCAGGCCGTGCACCGGGTCGGCGAACTGGCCGAACGCAATCCGAACGAGACCGCCTCCATTGTTCGTCAATGGCTGAGCGAACCCGCCGAGAGCTGAGATGGCCGCCGCACCGAACGCCTCGAACGCCAACGATATCACCACCGTCATCTCGGCGCTGGCGAGCCGTCAGGCCGGCCGCGCCAAGGGCAAGCCGCTGAGCGGCCCGAAGCGGGCCGCCATCCTGATGCTGGCGCTCGGCGAGCAGTATGGCGGCAAGGTGTGGGCGCAGCTCGACGACGACGAGGTCCGCGAATTGTCGATCCACATGTCGACGCTCGGCACCGTCGAGGCCGACGTGGTGGAAGACCTGATGCTGGAATTCGTCTCGCGCATGTCGGCCTCCGGCGCGCTGATGGGCACCTTCGACGCCACCGAGCGGCTGCTGCAGCAATACCTGCCCTCCGACCGCGTCACCGGCATCATGGACGAAATCCGCGGCCCCGCCGGCCGCAACATGTGGGAAAAACTCTCCAACGTGCAGGAAGAGGTGCTCGCCAACTACCTCAAGAACGAATACCCGCAGACCATTGCGGTAGTGCTGTCGAAGCTGAAGCCGGAGCATGCCGCGCGCGTGCTGGCGATTCTCCCTGAGGACCTCGCGCTCGACGTGGTCGGCCGCATGCTGAAGATGGAAGCGGTGCAGAAGGAAGTCATCGAGCGCGTCGAACAGACGCTGCGCACCGAATTCATGTCCAACCTGTCGCAGACTCGCCGCCGCGACGCCCACGAGGTGATGGCCGAAATATTCAACAATTTCGACCGCCAGACCGAAACACGGTTCATAACCTCGCTGGAAGAAGAAAACCGCGAATCCGCCGAGCGCATCAAGGCGCTGATGTTCACCTTCGACGACCTGATCAAGCTCGATTCCGCTTCGGCCCAGACGCTGATGCGCAATGTCGACAAGGACAAGCTCGGCATCGCGCTGAAGAGCGCCAATGAAGAGGTGCGCGGCTTTTTCCTCGGCAACATGTCCTCGCGCGCCGGCAAGATGCTGATGGACGACATGGCGGCCATGGGACCGGTGCGGCTGCGCGACGTCGACGAGGCGCAGGCGCTGCTGGTCAACATGGCCAAGGACATGGCGGCGCGAGGCGAAATCACCCTGACCAAGAACCGCGCCGACGACGAACTGGTGTATTGATGGCCGCGCCCGCAAAATTCCTGTTCGACACCGACTTCGCCGCGCCCGACAAGACGCGCGAGCGCGCGGCGACGGCCACCGAGATCGCCGAAAAGGTCGCGGAGGCCGAAGCGCGCGCCTACCGCGCCGGCTACGAGGCCGCCCAGCACGAAGCGAAAGTGGAAAGCGACCGCCGCTCGGCGCTGGCGCTCGAAGAGATCGGCATCGCCGTCCGCGGCATCGCCCAGCGCTTCTCCGGCATCGAGACCAGGATGGAGACCGAGGCGGTCGACGTCGCAGTCGCGGTGGCGCGCAAGCTGTGCAACGAACTGATCGTCCGCGAGCCGCTCGGCGAGATCGTGGCGCTGGTCAGCGAGTGCTTCTCCCATCTGGTCGCGACGCCTCATCTCGTCGTCCGCATCAACGACCAGCTCTACGACGCCGCCCGCGAGAAGATCGAGCGGCAGGCCGCCCAGAGCGGCTTTGAAGGCCGGCTCGTCATTCTGGCCGAACCCGGCATCGCCACCGGCGACTGCCGGATCGAATGGGCCGACGGCGGCGTGGTGCTGGAACGCGCGGCCATCGAATCCAAGATCAGCGAACTCGTCGGGCGCTATCTGGCGTCCCGCGGTCAGGCCGCAACGTGAAGGCCATGAGGACTGAACCATGAGTGACACCGACGCACAGGTACCGCTACCCGACCTCAATGCCGCGGACGCGCCGCCGGTCGACGACATCGCCTATAACGAGGACGAACAAGCCTCGCGCATCGCGGCCGACCTCGAGGCCGTGTTCGACGTGCCGGTACAGGTCTCGGCGGTGCTGGGACGCTCCAAGATGGACGTCGGCGAGCTGCTGAAGCTCGGCCCCGGCACCGTGCTCGAACTCGACCGCCGCGTCGGCGAAGCCATCGACATCTACGTCAACAACCGCCTGGTGGCGCGCGGCGAAGTCGTGCTGGTGGAAGACAAGCTCGGCGTCACCATGACGGAAATCATCAAGGCGGAACGCAGCTAGTAATTTTGGCGATACGCGCCGAATGCGGCGCGAACAGACGGACAGGAGATCAACATGCGGCTTCTCATCGTTGGCACATTGAAGGGCCAGCTTACGACCGCCACCAAGATCGCGATGGACAACGGCGCATCGGTCACCCATGCCGAGGCGATCGAACAGGCGATGAACGTGCTGCGCGGCGGCAAGGGCGCCGACCTGCTGCTGGTCGACGTCGCCCTCGACATCCGCGACCTCGTGATGCGGCTGGAAGCCGAGCACATTCACGTGCCGATCGTGGCCTGCGGCATCTCAAACGACGCCCGCGCGGCGGTCGCCGCAATCCATGCCGGCGCCAAGGAATACATCCCGCTGCCGCCGGATCCGGAACTGATCGCGGCCGTGCTCGCCGCCGTTGCCAATGATTCCCGCGACCTGATCTATCGCGACGAGGCTATGGGCAAGGTCATCAAGGTCGCGCAGCAGATCGCGGGCTCGGATGCTTCCGTGATGATCACCGGCGAATCCGGCACCGGCAAGGAAGTGCTGGCGCGCTACGTCCATTTCCGCTCCAACCGCGCCAAGCGGCCGTTCATCTCGATCAACTGCGCGGCGATCCCCGAGCATCTGCTGGAATCCGAACTGTTCGGCCACGAGAAAGGCGCCTTCACCGGCGCCATCGCGCGCCGCATCGGCAAGTTCGAGGAGGCCACCGGCGGCACGCTGCTGCTCGACGAAATCTCCGAGATGGACGTCCGCCTGCAATCGAAACTCCTGCGGGCGATCCAGGAACGCGTGATCGACCGCGTCGGCGGCACCAAGCCGGTACCAGTCGATATCCGCATCATCGCGACCTCGAACCGCAATCTTAGTGACGCCGTGCGCGAGGGCACCTTCCGCGAGGACCTGTTGTTCCGCCTCAACGTCGTCAATTTGAAGATCCCGCCGCTGCGCGACCGCCCGGCCGATATCCTCGAACTGGCGCAGCACTTTGCCAAGAAATATGCCGACGCCAACGGCGTGCCGCTGCGGCCGATTTCGGCCGACGCACGGCGCGTCCTCACCAGCAACCGCTGGCAGGGCAACGTCCGCGAACTGGAAAACACCATGCATCGCTCGGTGCTGATGGCACAGGGCGACGAGATCGGCCCCGAAGCGATCCTGACCCCCGACGGCGATCGCCTCGACCTTGCCAAGACCCCGCCCGCGGTGGTGCACGCCACCCTCGCCGCCGAGCAGGTCACCCGCGCGCTGGTCGGCCGCACCGTCGCCGACGTCGAGCGCGACCTGATCCTGGAGACGCTGAAGCACTGCCTCGGCAACCGGACCCATGCCGCGAACATTCTGGGCATCTCGATCCGCACACTGCGCAACAAGTTGAACGAATATGCCGACGGCGGCGTTCCGATCACGCCGGCGGGCGCGGGCGAGCACCACCGGTTTGTGGTGGCGGGATAGGACCTTCGTCATTGCGAGGAGCGCAGCGACGAAGCAATCCATCTATCCGTTATGCCGAGATATGGATTGCTTCGCTACGCTCGCAATGACGTGGAGAGAGCGGAATAATTCGGCGCATCCGGCTTGCGGAAAATACGGATCGGATCACCCGGCGTAAGGTCGGGTTGCGTGAAGAGCGCATAAGCGTACAGCGCGAGATAGGCGATCGCGAGCGCACCCACGACGTAGAACAGCCAAATTCCGATCCGCTTCATCGACGGATATCTAGAACGCCGGGCGGCAAATGGCCAGCCCGCGGCATGATAAATGGCGGAACTCCGAAAAGCTATCGCCGGTCCGGCCGCGCGTTTCGCGGCGTCGGCACGCTGACTTCCGCGAGTTTCACCGCATCTTCATCCTGGTCGATGGCAACATACTGCCCCTGCCAATAGGCCAGCGCCGCGGTGCGGGCGGATACCGCGACGTCGAGCACGCGGCCGATCACGATCGCATGCGAATGCCGCTCGATGACGTCCTCGACCTCGCAGTCGATCGCCGCCAGCGCGCCATCGAGAAGCGGTGCGCCGGAGGCGCGCGTGATCCATGTCGCGCCTGCAAAGCGATCGGCGCCCTTCAGGCCACCCTTGCCTGTGAAACGCTCGGCGATATCGATCTGGTCAGACGTCAGGATGTTGACGCCGAAGAAGCCATAACGCTTCACCAGCGGCCAGGAGGACGATTCCCGGTTGAGGCTGACGATCAGGGAGGGCGGATCGACCGACAGCGACGACACTGAGGTGACCGTCATGCCCGAAATGTCCCTCCCCTTTCCGGCGGTGATGACGCTGACGCCGCCGGTCAATTGGCGCATGGCGTTGCGAAAGTCGTTGACCGCCACTTCGGTTTCGATCGACACGCTACGGACGATGGAGTTCATGGGCACCTCACAGGTCGGACGTATCTTCCTTACCTTCCAGCAGATTCTTCAGGATCGCGCCTTCCAGCGCCGCCAGTTCGGCCGATCCGCGCTGGCGCGGCCGAGGAATGTCGACGGTGAAATCCTGCGCGATGCGGCCGTCCTCGATGACGAGGACCCGATCGGCCAGCGCCACGGCCTCCGCTACGTCGTGCGTCACCAGAATCGCGGTAAAGCCCTGATCGTGCCAGACCCGCTCCAGCAGTCGCTGCATCGAGATCCGCGTCAGCGCGTCGAGCGCGCCGAGCGGCTCGTCGAAGGCGAGCACGCGCGGCTGGCTGACCAGCGCGCGGGCCAGCGCCACGCGCTGCTTCTGTCCGCCCGACAGCACCGCCGGCCATTGCGTTCGCTTTTCGGCCAGACCGACCTCGATCAGCGCGCTCTCGGCACGGGCCTGCGCGTCGGGCGAATTGCGCTCGCGGCCGAGACCGACTTCGACATTCGACAGCACGCGCGCCCACGGTAGCAACCGCGGCTCCTGGAACATCATTCGGACGTCTTCCGGACGCGCGTCGTCCCCGAGGCTGATCGTGCCAGCAGTGATGGTCTCCAGGCCTGCGATCAGCCGCAGCAAAGTGCTCTTGCCGCAGCCGCTACGGCCGACGATCGCCACCGACTGGCCGGCGGGAATATGCAGGTCGATGCCGCGCAGCACCTCGTTGTCGCCGAAGGACTTTCGCAAGCCGCGGATGGTCAGCGACAGCCCGCGCGACGGCGCTTCCGAACCGCGCTGAAGCGATCGCGCGTGTTCGACGATGTCGGCGCGGTCGACCGGCTCGGCGCCGGGTGACAGGAAACGAAGGGCCTCTTGCATTTCTAGTCCTCAATGTTTCTGGAAAGCCGGATGCCAAGACAGCGTCAGCCGCTCCAGCGCGCGCGAGGCGCTGTCGGCGAGTTTACCCAGCAGAGCGTAGATCAGGATCGAGAGTACGACGACGTCGATCAGCATGAACTCGCGCGCCTGCATTGCCATGTAACCGAGGCCCGATGACGCCGCGATGGTTTCCGCCACGATCAGGGTTAGCCACATGATGCCGAGCGCGAAGCGCACACCGACGAAGATCGACGGCAACGCGCCCGGGAAGATCACCCGGCGGAACAGCTCGCCATCGGTCATGCCGTAGATGCGGCCCATCTCGATCAATTGCGGATCGACGGTGCGGATGCCGTGCAGCGTGTTGAGATAGATCGGAAAGAATACGCCGAGCGCGACCAGGAACAGTTTTGCGGATTCGTCGATCCCGAACCACAGGATGACAAGAGGGATCAGCGCCAGATGTGGAATGTTGCGCACCATCTGCAGCGTGGTGTCGGTCAGCTTGCTGGAGAGCTGCGATAGGCCGTTGGCGAGCCCGAACGAGAAGCCGATGCTACCGCCGATTAGAAAGCCGACGCTGGCGCGCCAGAAGCTGACCCAGATGTTGCGGACGAGTTCGCCCGACAGCAGCAGCTTCCACCCCGCCAGCGCCACATCGGAGGGGGCCGGCAGCACACGCGCCGAAACGAATCCGGTGACGCAGGCGCGCGGCCATATCAGGTGGACCCGCGGCAGCTTCGGTGAGCTGACGCGCGAAATACTGTCGATGATACTCATGACTGCGATGCCTGCTTCTGCGGACGAAAGTCGTTGCCGATGGTTTCGCCGAATGGCCCGGTGTTGACGCGGATCGGCGTGACATTGGACTGGTTGAGCGAGAGCAGCGGGAACACCAGCTCGGCAAAGCGATAGGCTTCCTCCAAATGCGGGTAGCCGGACATGATGAAGGTATCGATGCCGATATCCTGATATTCCTTGATCCGCGCCGCGACGGTCTGGGGATCGCCTACCAGCGCCGTGCCCGCCCCGCCGCGCACCAGGCCGACGCCGGCCCAGAG
Organism: uncultured Bradyrhizobium sp.; assembly: GCA_902826195.1. Taxonomy (GTDB): domain Bacteria; phylum Pseudomonadota; class Alphaproteobacteria; order Rhizobiales; family Xanthobacteraceae; genus Bradyrhizobium. Next base: position 14,725 of record CADEDX010000061.1, read on the forward strand.
ATTGGGACTGATCTCGAGCTTGTCGCGTCGGCCGCCGTGCAGTTGCGCCATGCGCTGCTGACCGACCGAATCCATCCGCGAGAAGATCTTTTGCGCCGAGGCGATGGTATCGTCGGAGACGTGTTGGATCAGTTCGTCCGCCGCCTTCCAGGCTTCCGCATTGGTCTCGCGCACGATCACGTGCAGGCGAATGCCGAACGAAAGTTTTCGTCCCCGCGCGGCTGCAACGGCCTTTACCTTGTTGACCTTCTCGGTGACCTGCGCCGGCGGCTCGCCCCAGGTCAGATATTTGTCGACGGTGTCGACGGCGACATCGATCCCTGCATCCGAGGAGCCGCCGAAATAGAGCGGAGGACGCGGCGACTGCACCGGCTGGAACAGCAGCCGGCCGTCCTCGATCCGAATGTGCTTGCCTTCGACATTGACGGTCTTGCCCGCCAGAAGGTCGCTGTAGACATTGAGGAACTCGCGCGTCACCTCATAGCGCTCGTCGTGCGACAGGAAGACGCCGTCGCCCTTGTTCTCGATCGGATCGCCGCCGGTGACCACGTTGATCAGCAGACGACCGTTCGACACCCGGTCGAGCGTCGCCGTCATCCGTGCCGCGACGCTGGGCGACTGCAGCCCCGGCCGCACCGCCACCAGATAACGCAGCCGCTCGGTCCAGGGCGCCACGGCTGACGCGACCACCCAGGAATCCTCGCAGCTTCGTCCCGTCGGCAGCAGCACACCGAAGTATCCGAGCTGATCGGCGGCCTGCGCGATCTGGCGTAGATAATTGAAGTTCACCTCGCGGCCGCCGGTGGCGGTCCCGAGATAGCGACCATCGCCATGGGTCGGCAGGAACCAGAGGATATTGGCGTTTTGTTGCGTGCTCACGATCCGGACCTCCGGGCTACGTCTGAAATCTTGATTTGCTTGGGGATGAGGCCGAGCGAGAAGAACGTGTCCGCGACCTGCTGCTGGTCGTTGATCACACTGTCGGTGATCGGCTTGATGCCGTAGGACTGCCGTTTGAGAGCCAGTTCCACGACGGGAACGGACAGCCCGATCGCCGGCGCGAGCTGCTCTGCAACGGCATGGATATCACCCTTGGCCCAGTCGTCGACCTCGCCGAGCTGCGCCAGCACCACGTCCACGATCTTCGGGTCGCTCTCCAGGAACTTCTTCGACGAGAAATAGAACTGGTAGTTCAAAACGATGCCGCTGCCATCGGCAAGTATCCGCGCGCCAGTGGCGGCTTCGGCAGCAGCCAGGAACGGATCCCAGATCACCCAGGCATCGACGGCGCCGCGCTCGAACGCGGCACGCGCGTCGGCCGGCGCCAGGAACACCGGTTCGACCTCTGAATATTTGACGCCGGCCTTTTCCAGCGCCTTCACCAGGAGATAATGAACGTTGGAGCCCTTGTTCAGTGCGACTTTCTTGCCTTTCAATTCGGCGACCGAATTGAGCTTGCTGTCCTTCGGCACCAGGATCGCCTCGCCCTTCGGCGCCGGCGGCTCATAAGCGACATATTGAATGGGCGCGCCCGCGGCCTGCGCAAAAATCGGCGGCGCCTCGCCGGTGTTGCCGAAATCGATCGCGCCGACATTGAGCGCTTCGAGCAGCGGCGGGCCGGACGGGAATTCGGTCCACACCACTCTGTAGCCGGCGGATTTCAGCTTCTCTTCGAGCGTACCCTTGCTCTTGAGCAGCACCAGCTTGCCGTATTTCTGGAAGCCGATGCGCACGACCTTGTCTTGCTTGTCCTGGCCGTAGGACAGGCCGACGGTCGCGCCCACGATGCTCATGGAGAGCATGGCGCTTGCGATCCAGCGCTTGATCAAACGCGTCATGATTGATGACCTCTTTCTGAAATTCAGCTTTGGGTATGGCGCCAGACGATGTCGCGCACCGCGATCTGCTTCGGGATCAGTCCGAGCTTGTGGAAGCGGTCGGCGACCGCCTGCTGCGTCGTGACAATCTCGTCAGTCACGGGACCGATCAGGAAGGAAGCGCGATTGGCGGCAACCGTCTGCACTTCGAGCGGCACGCCGGTGATTGCCGCAAGCGCGCTGGCCACTTCCGTACGATTGGCTTCCGCCCATCCCGCGGCCTCGGCGAGGCCGTCGATGATCTCGCGGGTTTCCTTGACATTGGTATTCGCGAAATCGCGGTTGGCCAGATAGAACGAATTGGTCTTCGCCACCTCATGGGCATTGACCAGAATCCGTCCGCTCTGGCGCTTCTCGCCGATCGCGAAATACGGATCCCAGACCGCCCAGGCGTCGATGCTGCCATTTGCGAACGCCGGCCCCGCGTCGGGCGGCGTCAGATAGACCGGTGTAATGTCGTCGTAGGTCAGACCGGCTTTTTCCAGCGTAGCGATCACCACGTTGTGAGCGCTGCTGCCCTTGGTGAACCCGACGCGCTTGCCCTTCAAATCGGCAATGTTGCGAATGCTCGAGTTGGCGGGGACCAGAATGCCCTGCCCGTTGGTGATGGGCGAGCCCGCGACATAAAGCACATTGGCGTTCGCGGCCTGTGCGAAGATCGGTGGCGTATCGCCGACGGAACCCAGATCGACGCTGCCGATGCTCATGGCTTCCAGCAGCGGCGGCCCCGACGTGAACTCGATCCACTTGATACCGATCTGCCTGGCGGCAAAACGCTTTTCCAGCACGGCCTGCTGCCGCGCGATGACAAGCACGCCGGTCTTCTGGTAGCCGATCCGGATTTCCTTCAGCGGCGCTTGTGCACGCGCCACCTGCGGCAAGGATACCATCCCCACCGTGCCGAGCGACAGTTGAAGGAACTCGCGACGCTTCATCACAATCTCCAAACGCGCCCCGTTTTCGAAGCAGTGAAGGAATGATGATGATGCTTCAAACGAGTGTCGAGTGCCCTGCAAAAATAGCAATGCGGGCACTGCGCTCAGCTGTGACACGATAGGTTTATTGCTGAATTTCGATCAGACGCGATGCATTTTTCTTGTTCTGGACATGGTGAACCTTTTTCGGTCGTGCAGATTCATTCCACACGGTGCCGCTATCGGGGCCGTAATGGATAACGGACGGTAAATCCGCGAAATATTTGACCTGCCATCCGAGGCGCGCGTAGCAAGATTGTATTTGCGACGCCCCGATAACGGATTGTGGTTCTATTGACTGAAGCGACGCGCGACTTAGCCTGCTGGGATAAATTCATACCCCTCAGGCAGAACATTTTCATGAGCCATCGGATCAAGTCCGTTCTCGGTATCGTCGCAGCTGCAGCGATCATTTCGGCGAATTCCGCAAACGCACAGGCGCCGGCTCCCGACACGATCCGCATCGGCTATCAGAAGTCGTCGACCTTGACGGCGATCCTCAAGACCAATGGCGAGCTCGAAAAGGCGCTGGCGCCGCTCGGCGTCCGCATCTCCTGGCATGAATTCACCAGTGGCCTGCCGCTACTCGAGGCAATCAATACCGGTAATGTCGATTTCGGCGCCGACGTCGCAGATACCGTGCCTCTGTTCGCACAGGCTGCCGGCGCAAAACTCGCCTATATCGCGGAAGAAGCCGCCTCACCGTCTGCCCAGGCCATCCTGGTGGCCGCGGAATCGCCGATCAAGACGGTCGCCGACCTCAGGGGCAAGAAGGTCGCGGTCACCAAGGGGGCCGGCAGTCATTTCCTGCTGCTCGCCGCGCTGGCCAAGGCCGGCCTCAGCTTCAAGGATATTTCGCCGGCCTACCTGACCCCGGCCGACGGACGCACGGCGTTCATCGGCGGCAACGTCGATGCATGGGTGGCGTGGGATCCATTCCTCACCAGCGCCCAGCGGCAATCCTATGCGCGGGTGCTCTCCGACGGCAGCAATGGGCTTGCGAGCTACAAGCGCTACTATCTGTCGTCGGCGGCATTCGCCGACCGGCGCAGCGACGTCCTGAATGCGATCTTCGGCAAGCTCGATGAGACCGGCAAATGGGTCAAAGCGCATCCAAAGGAAGCCGCGGCGCAGCTTGCTGGCCTCTGGGGCATCGACGCCGCCACGGTGGAGGAAGCCAACAGCCATCGCTCCTACAGGGTCGGCGTCGTGACGGCGCCAGGGCTGTCCGAACAGCAGCGCATCGCCGATGCGTTCTTCGCCGAGGGATTGCTTCCGGTGAAAGTCGATGCCGGCGCCGCCAAAATATGGACGCCGAAGCGGGATTGATCCGCTTGGCACGGCGTTAGCAGACACGCTTCGTCATCGCTGCGAAGCCGACACGTTCATTGCACGCTCGGCAAAATATTCAGTCAGCCATTTCATTGACTGCGGTGCCATTGCTCCTAGGCTTTGTGCATTGCCGATTGCGTCCGGCAACGCGGCGGATGAAATGGAAAGAACAACTAGATGTGTGCAGTCAAACTTGAATCGCGCGGCCGTAGGCGCCTTCGTCGCATCGGCGCGACCTTGTTGGGTGCCGCGATAAGCGCGGCCGTCGCATCTTCACCGTTTGCCGCTGACACGGTGACGCTCCGCGTCGGCGGCCCGAAAGGCGGCACACGGTCGCTGCTCGAAATATCCGGCTTCGCAAAGGATCTTCCATACAA
>CADEDX010000062.1 GCA_902826195.1 uncultured Bradyrhizobium sp.
CTAGGGCTCGCACCGATCATCATCACCGACATCTACGCAAGCCTGCCGCAGATCAAGGCGGACGGCACCAGTGTCGTGCTGGTCGAGCAGGACATCGTCCAGGCGATGAAGGTCGCCGATCGCGTCTACTGCTTCCAGGAAGGCCGGCTCTCGCTTGCCGGCCACCCGCGCGAGCTGACGCGCGAGCAGATTCACCGCGCCTATTTTGGATCATGACATGACCGGCTGGCTCGATGCATTGATCCAGGGCGTGCTGCTCGGCGGCCTTTATGCGCTGTTTGCCACCGGCCTGTCGCTGATGTTCGGCGTGATGCGGCTGGTCAATCTCGCCCATGGCGACCTGATCGTGCTCGCCGCTTTCGCGATCCTCTTTGTCGCGGACAAGCTTGGCCTCGATCCCTTCGTGGCGGTGCTGGTGGCCATCCCGATCCTGTTCGTCACCGGTTTCGTGCTGCAGCATGTGCTATTGAACCGCACGCTCGGGCGCGATCTGCTGCCGCCGCTGCTGGTCACCTTCGGTCTGTCGATCATCATCCAGAACGGGCTGTTGCAGGTTTTCTCCGCCGATAGCCAGCGCCTACGTTCGGGCGCAATCGAGACGGCGTCGATCCCGCTTGGCGGCGGGATTGCGGTCGGCGTCGTGCCGCTGCTGACGCTGATGTCCGCGATATCCGTCATCGTGTTCCTGAACTTCATCTTCTACCGGACGCCGCTCGGGCGCGTCTTCCGCGCCACTTCCGACGATCTGGAAGTCGCCCAGCTGATGGGCATCGATCACCGGCGCATCTTTGCGGTGGCCACGGGGCTCGCCTTCGTCGTGATCGCGATCGCCGCGCTCTATCTCGGGTTGCGGGCCAATTTCGATCCGACCATCGGGCCGGCGCGGCTGCTCTATGCGTTCGAAGCCGTGATCATCGGCGGGCTCGGCAGCTTTTGGGGCACGCTTGCCGGCGGCATCGTGCTGGGATTGGCGCAAACCATTGGCGCGCGCATCGATCCGGAGTGGCAGATCCTCAGCGGCCATCTCGCCTTCCTCGTGGTGCTGGCGGTCCGGCCGCGCGGCCTGTTTCCGCGGGCGCAGGATTGACGGCGATGGGGGATACCGCAGCCAAGCCGGCGCAGAAATTCCGCATCGAGACCGCGGACGGTTTTTCGCGCGCGGCGGCGGCCGGCGCCTTGATCCTGCTGCTTGTGCTGGCGCTGCTGCCGGTCGTCGCCGGCCGCAACCTGATCCAGGACCTGATCTTCCTGTTCTACATGCTGGCGCTGGCGCAGTGCTGGAATCTGCTGGCGGGTTATGCCGGTCTCATCTCGGTCGGCCAGCAGACCTTTGTCGGCCTCGGCGGTTACCTGCTGTTCGCGTTGACGCTGATTGCCGGCCTCAATCCCCTGATCGCGATTCCACTCGCGGGACTCGTATCGGCGCTGCTGGCGTTGCCGACCGCGCTGCTCGTGTTCCGCCTGCGCGGCGCCTATTTCGCGATCGGGACCTGGGTCGTGGCCGAGGTCTATCGCCTCGTCTTCGCGCAGATAAAGCCGCTCGGCGGCGGCACGGGAACCTCGCTGACGCCATCGGTCACGTCGTCCGTACCCGGGATCGAATGGGTCAAGACCTTGCTTGACGTACGTACACCGGCGGCGCGCGACATCGTCTCCTATTGGGTGGCGCTGGCGCTGTTGGCCACGACGCTTGCGGCGATTTATGTCATTCTCCGCTCGCGCCGCGGCCTTGCGCTGGGCGCGATCCGCGACCACGAGGCCGCGGCCTCGGGCCTCGGCGTCGACATATATCGCATCAAGCTTGCGGTCTATGTTGCAACGGCGGCGATGACCGGCATGATCGGCGCGCTCATCTATCTCCAGAAGGCCCGCATCTCGCCGGATGCCGCCTTCTCGGTGCTGGACTGGACCGCCTATGTCATCTTCATCGTCGTGATCGGCGGCATCGGTACGATGGAGGGACCGGTCATCGGCGCCATCGTGTTTTATCTGTTGCAGCATTATCTAGCTGATTTTGGCGCCGTCTATCTCATTCTGCTAGGTACGATCGGCATCGTCATCATGCTGTTCGCGCCAAAGGGCCTTTGGGGCCTAGTGGCCGAGCGCTACGGCCTGACACTGTTTCCGACGCGGCGCCGGCTCATTGTCTATGAACCGGAGGATCGCTAGATATCCCAGAGACGGCTTAGAAGTTGTTTTCATTGTGGTGCTGCCGTCGAGTAGACGCTGCTTAATCCCTCCTCAACGTCCATCCAAACTCTTCGTCGTGAGCCGAGGGCTTAGCTACGAACTAATTTGCGGAAGCTCAATTCGCAGAATCAACGGTCTTGGCACGAGTCCGGTTCCGCGATTTCAAGTTGAGCCTGCTATCCGGGATGAAGCGGAGATGGGATTCGAGCCTGCCAGGGGCAGGTTTTGGCGCAAAGCGGCCGGTCATGCCCAACAACATCTCGCGCCTGATTGCTGCTGTCGCGTGATCCAACCGCGAAGTTTCCGACAGCGCAAAATTGTAGCCAGACAAGCAGCGCCGCCGTCCGAGGTTCGATCCCGTGTCCCGTGTTGCATTTGACCTCGTCGCCTCCCGATGTATTATCCGGCGAAGGCTAGGCCATGAAATTTGCAGCCGTGAATTTTGGGTGGTCCTATGGAGTGGTCGACAAAGGCGATTGAGGCGGACCGGCCCTTCGGAAGCTGGGCTGAGGATTTGGCCGACGCTTTCGTTCCGCTCGAACCGCGGAAAATCGCCGAGCAGCCCTTCAAAGGGCTGATCTCGCGGGCAGACGTCGCGTCCATCCAGATTTCCCGTGTCGAGGCGACGAAGCACGTGGTTCTCCGTTTGCAGTCGCACATCGCGCGAAGCACCGGCGATGTGTACTTCGTCAATCTCCAGCTCGATGGGGTCGGTCGCTACACCCAGCTCGGCCACGAGCAGATTTGCGGACCCGGAGATCTTGCCATCGTCGACACGACGGAGCCGTTCGAGATCGCGAATTGCCGGAATTTTAGCCTTTTTTGCTTTGCGGTGCCGCGACAGCTGTTGCCACGTGCTCTTGCAGAGCGGCCACGGTTGAGGCTTTCCGCGACCGAGGCCGGCCGCGCGCTATCCCGGACACTCGCAGGACATGCGGAACTGTGTCTTCGTTCGGCGTCGAACCCGGGAATCTCTGCCTTCGGCGCCCAGCATGTAGTTGACCTGATATCTCACGCGCCTGGTATTCTCGATGAAAATCCGACGGAACGGGCTGGTCGGTCTGTCTTGCTGTCGATGATGCTTGATCATATCGAACGCCACGCGGACGACCCTGAACTGGGCGCCGCCACACTCGCGGCGAAATTCCACTGCTCGCAGCGTTACGTGCACAAGTTGTTTTCTACCACGGGTCGCTCGGTTGGCGAACACGTCAACGGACTGCGGATCCTCGTTTGTACCCGAAATTTGCTGGATCCCGCCCATCGCCGCGCAACCATTGCGGAAATCGCATTTAACGCCGGTTTCCGTGATATTTCGTATTTCAACAGGCTGTTCAAGCGCAGCAGCGGCTTGGCGCCCCGGGATTTTCGACGTGCCACGACAGTCGATAGTGCACGCTAGGCCAACAAATCGGTTCACCCCCGTCCAAGACTTTCTCCCGCCAGCAAGCTAGTCCTCGACCGAACGCAGCGGCGTGCCGCTGAAGAACGAGGAAGCTTCAACAGTGATTGATTTTACATTCACCGCGCAACAGCGCGATCTCCAGCTCGCTTCCCGAAAATTTGCAAAAGAGGTGCTCAACGAGGCCAAAGCGGCCGAGTTGTTGTCAACTCCGGAAGAGCGCTTTCTCGCAACGAGGCCGACCTACGAGGCGATGGTGGCGGCCGGCTATTTGCGCAAGTGCATCCCGGCGCCTGCCGGTGGCGACAACGCCGGCATGATCGATATGGCGATCCTCGCGGAAGAATTTTATAGCGTGAACGCCAGCGTGACGCTTACGATGCTTGGAACGGTGCTCGGGCTGTTGCCGCTTCTGCTCGGCGGCACTCCGGACCAGTGCATGCGGCTGCTCGGACCATTTTTGAAACCAAGCGGAGCGCCGCTTGCCGGGTTCTGCTCCAGCGAACCAGGGGGCAGCGCCAATGCGGCGTCCCCGCCGCCCGGCGAGGGCGTTCGCACCACGGCCAGGCGAGAGGGCGGCAACTGGGTCATCAGCGGCCGCAAGAAATGGGTGTCGTCGGCCACGGGCTGGAATCGCGAAGGCGCCAATCTTCTCTGCGTGGTGTGCCGCACCGATCCCGCGGCGACGCCCGATGCCGCGATCTCCATCCTTGCGGTGGAAGGGCCGGTAACCGGTCTGGTATTCGAACGTGCGATCGACACGATCGGCCATCGGGCGCATCTCGTGCCGCAATTCGGCTTACAGAACGTTGCGACACCCCATCACAATCTGCTCGGACAGGAGGGCTCGGGGCTGGCGCTGACGGCCGCGGCATTCACGGGCACCGCGGCTCTCGTCGGTATTTTCGGCGTCGCGTTGATGCGCGCCGCGTTTGACTTTGCGCTGCATTTTGCCCGGACGGAAAAGCGCGGCGGCGTTCACGCGATCATCGAGCACCAGGCGGTCGGATACGCTCTGGCCGATGCGAAGACCACGATCGAAGCGGCGCGCTGTCTAAGCTGGCGCGCCTGCCACGCGCTGGACATTCAGTCGCCGGCGGCCGAGGAGCTTGCCGTTCAAGCAAAGATTTTCGGCTCCGAGGCCGCGGTGCGCGTGATCACCGATCTGATGCGCGTCGTCGGCATTGACAGTTATGATCACGAGGCGCCGTTCGCCCGTCTGCTGCAGGATGCGCTCGCGCTGCCGATCTTCGACGGCGGCAATATGGGTATCAGGCGGCGCCAGCTGCACATGATGTTCAAGCGAAAGGATTATGACCCGCTTGCTGCCAGCGGCGCGGCGTAGCGCGTCTGGCTGATAATATTTCGGCAGGAAAGAGCATACGTGGCCATCGACTTTCGACTTACCGCGCGTCAACGCGAACTGCAGCTGCAGTCCCGCCAGTTCGCAAGGGAGGTGCTGTCGCGGGCTTTGAAGGCGGAGGCGCTGCCGACCGCGGAGGAACGGTTTGCCGCAACCAGGCCCGCTTACGAGGCGATGATTGCGGCTGGATTTCTGCGAAAGTGCATTCCGCTTTCCGCCGGGGGAGAGAACGTTGCTCTCATCGACACGGCGATCATGGTCGAAGAACTCTACGCGGTGAACGCCAGCGTTACCTTGACGTTGATTGGGACCGTCCTTGGGTTGTTGCCGCTTTTGATCGGCGGCACCGAGGAGCAGCGGGGTCGGCTGCTGCCTCCATTCCTCAAACAGGCCGGAGCGCCGTTGGCGGGGTTTTGCGCCACCGAGCCGGGCGGCAGCGCAAACGCCGCATCGCCCCCGCCGGGTGAGGGCGTTCGTACCGCCGCTACGCTCCGGGGTGAGCGATGGATCATCGAAGGTCGGAAAAGCTGGGTTTCCTCGGCCACTGGCTGGGATCGCAAGGGCGCAGACATTCTATCGGTACTTTGCCGAACCAATCCTGGTGCCCCGCCCGAACGGGGCATTTCGGTCCTGGTCGTGGAACGCCCCGCATCGGGCCTGATCTTCGAGCGTGCGATCGATTCGGTGGGCCACCGTGCGCACCTCTTGCCGCAGTTCAACCTCAGGCAAGTCAGCGTCTCCAGAGATAATGTCCTAGGTAGCGTTGGCGGTGGCCTGGCCCTGACTGCTGCGTGCTTCACGGGCGCAGCGGCTTTGGTCGGAGTTTTCGCCGTGGCGCTGATGCGGGCAGCGTTTGAGTTCACGCTGGACTTCGCGCGCACCGAAAGGCGAGGCGGCATTCACCCCATCATCGAACATCAGGCAGTCGGCTACGCGCTGTCCGACGCAAAGACGGCCATCGAAGCGGCCCGCTGTCTGTGCTGGCGGGCGTGCCAGGCGGTCGATGTGCAATCGCCCGGCGCGCAGGAACTGGCGATCGAAGCAAAAATCCACGGTTCGGAGACCGCCGTGGGGGTGCTGACGGAACTGATGCGAGTCGTCGGGATAGAGAGCTACGATCATGCCCTCCCGTTGGGGCGCCTGTTGCAGGATGCACTCGCGCTCCCGCTGTTCGGCGGAGGTAACATCGGCGTCCGGCGTCGACAGCTCCACGCGATCCTGAAACGTCCGGAATACGATCCGCTGACGACCAGCGGCGAGGCGGAGGTCTGATTAAGCGAAGCTTCCTTTTGAATGGGGTGGATCATGAGCACGGAGCAGAAAGTGGCCGTAGTAACTGGAGCGTCTCAGGGGATCGGTGCGGGGATCGTCCAGGCTTTCAGGGATCGCAACTACCGCGTTGTCGCGACATCGCGGTCGATCAAGCCTGCCTCCGATACGGACATCGTGACCGTACAAGGTGACGTCGGAGCTGCCGACGCCGCCGAGAGAGTGTTCAAAACGGCTATCGAAAGGTTCGGTCGTGTCGACACGCTGGTCAACAACGCCGGCATGTTCATGGCAAAGCCATTCACGCTCTATTCGCAGGATGATTATGCGAGCTACATGTCGACAAACGTGACGGGCTTCTTTCACATGACTCAGCGTGCACTGGAAATCATGAGTAAACAGGGACGCGGCCACGTCGTCACCATCACGACAAGTCTTGTCGACCAACCGATGAGTAGCGTCCCCGCCGTATTGGCCTCTCTCACGAAAGGAGCGCTAGGTGCCGCAACGAAATCGCTCGCGATCGAGTATGCGAAGACCGGGATCCGCGTCAACGCCGTGTCACCGGGAATAATCAAGACGCCGATGCACCCGCCGGAAGCGCATAAAGCGTTGGCGGCGCTCCATCCAATGGGCCGGATGGGAAATGTGTCCGACGTCGTGGACGCGATCATCTACCTGGATGGCGCGGAGTTTGTCACCGGGGCGATTCTTCACGTCGACGGAGGACAAGCTGCCGGCCACCACATGGTGCAGGGCGCTCAGCGCCAAGCCGACGAGGGCGACAAAATGAAGGGGACAAGTTGAGAAGGGTCGCCGGGATCAACAGGACAAGCGTTCCGGTCGAACGGGCATTCCGTAACGATTGAGCCGCTCCTGGCGCGAAGCGGACATTCGACAAAGCACGGCGGTCGAAGGTGCCACAGTCGGACGTTCTCACAAGGACGCGCTGTGTGTCGTAGATCGCGGAGGCGCACTTCCACCAGACTGGCGCGCAGCGCAATTGCATTCCATGAACGCTTGAGATCGGGCGGGGCTTTTGCTTTTTCACCGGCACAACACAAGAGCCGATCCGTTTAAGTTCGCTCAGCATGGCGAGCGCATGCACATTTGGGACGACGGTTCTTCTTCCGATCTTGCCTTCAGGCAAAGAGCTCGCCTCGTTGCAAGTCGGCGCGCTCCCAGCGCAATCTTGACATTTCGCATCATGAAATCGAACCGGCGTGGGCGGTCCGCCCGCCCACGCACCCATGCGACCTCGTCAGGTGATCGCGATCGGGCAGCCATTGCTTCCCGTGGCACCCTTGATAGGGGCCGGCGTGAAGCTGTAGACGAACTGGTACTTCTTGTCGGCGATCAGTTCGTCGAAGATCAGGTTCTCGTGGTTGTGGATGCCGTTCTTGGTCTGCAACTCGGCATGGACCACGAAGGCGAGCGTCTTATCTGGATTGGGTACCACTTCTACCGCCCAGGTATCCGCGCCCGTCAGTGCGAGGTCCTTCTCGATTATCCATTTGGCCGCGTCGAGGCCGATGCCCGGTTCGCCGCTGTTGAAGCGATCGTTGTTCTTCATCCACAGCGAGCCCCAGCCGGTATGGAACATGATGGCGTCGCCGGGCTTGATGTCGCTCTCGGGGATGTTCTGTTTCGCCAGCGCCGCCTTGATATCGGCAGCCATGATTTCCTGGCCGGCGTCCATCATGCCGCCCTTGAGTGCGACCATGTCGATGAGATGCGCGCGGGTAAAGATCGGCTTGAGCTTCTCGATGCCGAGCTTCTTCAGGCCGTAGGCGTCGCTGATGTCGGCGGCGGTGTGACCGTTGTAGAATCGCATCTCGCTCTTGTCGCCGTCCTTGCCCATCTGTATGCCGATGTGACCGAGGCCGTCGAACTGCGTGCCGGTCTGACCGATTTCGGTCGCCAAAAACTCGTCGTGATACACCAGCTTGTTGTCGCCGAACGGGCCGCCGGTCGGACCGCCGGGAATCCGTAACGCAAATACCCGCGCTCCGAACAGCGGCATGGCCGCCTCGTAGACGCGGCCGATCTTGTAGATCTTGCCGTCCTTAATCCATTTCGCGGCATCGAGCACCTTCGCCGGCGTGATGTGATTGGAGGCGCCGGCCTCGTCATCCTTGCCCCATTTCGACGGCCACCATGGTCCGGTGACGTTTTTAGGCAGGGCGGCGGACGTCTGCGCCTGCGCTTCGGAAATCGGCGCCAGCGAGAACTTGCCGTGCATCGCGCCCGCGAGCGCCGCTCCGGCAGCACCGGCGAGGCCGGCTGTGCGGAGCAAGGTGCGCCGATCGGTTTCTGTGCTCCCGGCTTTCTTCTCTTCGCCGCTCTTCGGTGCTTCACCCCTGACTGGATCGTTCATCGTTCTCTCCCAGGTTGTGCCCTTGAGCCGGGCTTAAAAAACCATTTTCGGCATGCTCCTCCTACGCTAGGCTGTTGTCCAGCGACAAAAGACGAGACGGGGACGCGCCGATGAGCCTGTTCGAGAACGACAAGTCCGCCGAACGGCTGCCGGTATCGCTGATCACCGGCTTTCTCGGCAGCGGCAAAACGACACTGCTCAATCGCCTGCTGCGCCACGACGCGATGAGCGACAGCGCCGTCATCATCAACGAATACGGTGAAGTCAGCCTCGACCATCTCCTGGTCGAGCGCGTCGATGGCGAGGTGGCCGTTCTGGCGAGTGGGTGTATTTGCTGCACAATCCGCAGCGACCTCGAGGAGACGCTGCGCTCGTTGCTGGCGAAGCGCGATCGCGGCGAGGTGCCGCCATTTCGCCGCATTCTGGTCGAGACAACGGGTCTGGCGGACCCTGCCCCGATTGTGCAGCTGCTGTTGAACAATCCGTTGGTCTCGCATTTCCTGCGGCTCGATACCGTGGTGACGACGGTCGATGCCGCCAACGCCATTCATCAGCTCGACCATCAATATGAAGCGGTGAAGCAGGTGGCGCTGGCCGACCGGCTGTTGATTACCAAATGCGATTTGGTCAGCAATATTGCCGTATTGGAGCAGCGTCTCCGCCAGATCAACCCCGGCGCGAGGATCGAACGCGTAGCGCATGGCGAGATCGATCCGGAGGGGCTATTCGGTGCCGCCCTGATCGATCCCGAGAAAAAAGCGATCGACGTTGCGCGCTGGCTCAACGAGCAGGCGTTCGCAGGATCCCGCGAGCCGGCGCACGCGCACCACGATCACACCCATCACAGCCACGAACATCACAGCCACGATACAGGGATCACCAGCTTCGTGGTCTCTTTCGACGAACCGCTCGACTGGATGACGGTTTCGCAATGGCTGGCGTATCTGCGCGGCGCACGCGGCGAGGATCTGCTGCGGGTCAAAGGCATTCTCAATCTCCGCGACGAGCCGACGCCGGTCGTGATCCACGGCGTCCACCATGTCTTCCATCCGCCGGTCGCGCTCGCAAAATGGCCCGACGCCGATCGCCGCTCGCGCATCGTGTTCATTACTCGCGGCATCGCGCGCCAAGAGGTTCTCGCGCTATGGCAGGCAGGCCGCGCGGCAGCTTAAGAAAGTTGCTGCAATCCATTGTCGCGAGAATAAATCAAGCCTGCTCAATGAGTTGTCGTGGAGTGGCGTGGACAGTGCGGCGCACTAGTAGAGTGGCGAAAACCGCTTTTATAAAACTCATAACCTGAAGGTCATAGGTTCAAATCCTATCCCCGCAACCAGATCTTGATGCAAAACCCCAGCCCTCGCGGCTGGGGTTTTTGTTTGGAAGGGGCGGTCGGATGTCCGTCCGCCTGTCATGCTGTTCGGGCGTCCAGCAGCGCGATCGAGAATCTCTCTAACATTCCAATCGTGAATTCATCGCAGAGTCGTTGTGTCGTGCCGTTGTATCGCAACGTACGCAACCGATTCATGCCAGGGCGTCACCTCAATTCGTCCTTACTTCGCTCGAACGTTCGTTCACCAAATGTCAAACCATCAAGCGAGATTAAAATTCGCGGCTTATTCGTTGTTCAAATGGCGGCATCGGGATTCACAATCGATCGGCGTGAAGAATTCGGCCCTCATAGGGTTTGCCTATGTCTCGTCTCTCGCATCATTCAATGCATGCGCCTCTTGAATAAATACAATCTGAAATCGACTTCGCGCGATTGATGCTGCATGTTGGCGTAACTCCCGGCTGGCGCGGTGTATGTGCGTAAGCACGGCTCAGGGGAAAGCATGCAGGCGGAAGTGAAGCTAGGAAGTCTGGGAGCGCGAGGCGGTCCTGCGTTCGTGGCGCAGCTCGCGTGGGCTTCCATTCCCGTCATCGACGATGGCGAGGCATCGTCGCGGGCGAGCGCCGAACTCGCTGCGCGCCGGATCACTGCATTCCGACATTCTGTAAGTGAGGTCGCAGCGTGCGCCTCGTGCGTCACACCGGCGGTAGGAGCTTTGGAGAAAGCGGCACATGACGATTGTGAAGTTGGACCTAGATACGTTTCCAAAGCTGCTCATGCATCACGCCGAGGAGCGGGGTGACCGTCCGGCGATCCGCGAAAAGAGCCGCGGCATCTGGCGCACCGTAACCTGGCGCGAGTTGGCGGAAGAAGCTTCCGCACTCGCCGCAGCCGTGTCGGCGCGCGGCTTGCAGCGCGGCGCGCATGTCGCCTTGCTCGGCGATAACCGGCCGCGGCTATATGCGGCGATGTGCGCGGCGCACATGCTCGGCGCCGTGGCGGTGCCGCTCTACCAGGATTCGGCGGTCGACGAGATCGCGTCATCGATCGCGAGCGCCAAGGTCACCCACGTCTTTGCCGAAAACCAGGAGCAGGTCGATAAGCTGCTCGAGATATTGCCGCGTTGCCCGACGGTGCAATGCATCGTCTATGACAAGGACCGCGGCATGCGGCACTACACGCAGCGCGAACTCGTTAGTTACGATTCCCTGCTGCAGCAGGGCCGCCAACTCGCCGTCGAAAAGCATGACTTTCTGCGCGCCCAGGCCGCGCGCTGCAGCGGCGGGGATTCCGCCCTTCTGTTCTTTACCTCGGGCGCGACGGGTCCCGCCAAGGGTGTCGTCCTCACCCATGCCGCGCTGATCGATCGTGCGCGCGTGGCCGCGTCGCTGGGTCAGTTGAAGGATACCGATGTGGCGATGGCCTACCTTCCGCCGGGATGGATTGGCCAGATCCTGTTCGGCTATGTCCAGCCGATGGTCGTCGGCTATTGCATCTGCTGTCCCGAATCCTCCGACACCATGCTCGCCGACATGCGTGAGATGGGGCCGACCTATTTCCTCGCCACGCCGCGTGTACTCGAGACGCTGGCCAAGCAGGTATCGCTCCGAATGGAGGAGGCTGGCGGCTTCAATCAGCGCCTTTATCGCTCTTGCATGGCGGTCGGGCGGCGGGTCGCCGCGCGAACGCTGGCCGGGGAACGCCTTTCGATCGGCGACCGGCTGGCGTCGATGGCCAGCGATCTCTTGATTCGCGGACCGCTGCGCGACGTGCTCGGGATGAGCAGGGTGCGCGTCGCCTATACGGCCGGAGATGCAGTCGATCCCGACCTTCTGATGTTTTTTCGCGCGCTCGGAATCAACCTGAAGCAGCTTTATGGCTCCACCGAAACCGGATTCTTCGTGGCGCTGCAGCGCGATGGCGCGATCAGGCCGGATACGGTCGGATTGCCGGTTGACGGCGTCGAACTCAAGATGACACCGCAGCGCGAGGTCCTGGTGCGCTCGCCCGGACTGTTCAGGGAATACCATGGCGACGCCGCGCGAACGGCAGAGGCCATGAACGCCGACGGCTGGTTTCATACCGGCGACGCCGGCGAACTCGGCCCGGACGGGCAATTGCGGATCGTCGACCGCATGGCCGATGTCGGCGCGTTGAAAGACGGCACGCCATTCGCGCCGCGGCTGCTCGAAAGCAAACTCAAATTTGTGCCTTACATCCGGGAGGCCGTCGCGTTCGGGGACGGGCGCGACATGGTCTGCGCGCTCATCGACATTGAAATGGCCGCGACCAGCCGGTGGGCCGACCGGCAGAACATTTCATATACCGGGCACGCCGATCTCGCCTCGCGCGACGAAGTCTATGCGCTGATTGCGGATTGCATCGCCGCGATGAACGCGCAGCTTGCGTCGGACCCCGCGCTGGCGTCATCGCAGATCCAGCGCTTCCTCATCCTGGACAAGGAGTTGAGCGCGGATGACGGCGTGCTCACGCGCACCGGCAAGCTGAGGCGCGACGTTATCGCGGCGCGATACCGGGCGTCGGTTGATGCGATGTATGACGGCCGAACCGAAGTGCGCGTCGAACCCGGAAGCGGCGAACAGGCCGCCGACGCGAAAATCCGCGACGCCAAAGTCGTTACATCAGCGCATACCCGGAGAGCCGCCTGAACATGACGATATCGGTACAGTCCTCGATTTTGCAGTCGGCGCAGCGCGCCTTTCCATTTGGCCCGCCGATCCTCGAACTCTCGTCGATCTCGCTGCGCTTCGGCGGAGTGCACGCGCTGACGAATATCTCCTTTGACGTGCTCGAACACGAGATCCGCGCCATCATCGGTCCGAACGGCGCCGGCAAGAGCTCGATGCTCAACGTCATCAACGGCATTTACGCGCCGCAGGAAGGCAGCATCACCTTTCGCGGCGAGCGGCTGTCGGAAATGAAGCCGACGCACGCCGCCAGCCTCGGCATCGCCCGTACGTTCCAGAACATTGCGCTGTTCCGGGGCATGTCGGTGCTCGACAACATCATGGCCGGCCGCAAGCTGCATATGCATGCAAGCTTCCTCGAAGTGGCGCTGCAGTTGCCTCGTGCCCGCCGCGAGGAAACCGAAAACCGCGCAGCGGTCGAGGAAATCATCGAATTCCTGGAGATCGAGCACATCCGGAAGACGCCGGTGGCGCGGCTGCCCTACGGACTGCAGAAGCGCGTCGAACTCGGCCGCGCGCTCGCCGCCGAGCCGACCATCCTACTGCTCGACGAGCCGATGGCCGGGATGAACATCGAGGAGAAGCAGGACATGTGCCGCTTCATTCTCGACGTCAACGATCATTACGGCACGACCATCGTGCTGATCGAGCACGACATGGGCGTGGTGATGGACATCTCCGACCGCGTCGTCGTGCTGGACTACGGCAAGAAGATCGGGGACGGCACGCCTGACGAGGTGCGCTCGGACCAGAACGTCATCGACGCCTATCTCGGCGTCCCGCACTGAGGACAGGCAATGCCAGACTTTTGGTTTTTTCTCGAGGTTCTGGTCGGCGGCCTGCTGTCGGGAACCATGTATGCGCTGGTCGCGCTGGGTTTTGTGCTGATCTACAAGGCCTCGTCAGTGTTCAACTTCGCGCAAGGCGCGATGGTCTTCTTCGCGGTGCTGTCGTTCGTCGGCTTCATGGAACTGGGGCTGCCGTTCTGGGCGGCGCTGCCGGTGACCGTCGGCCTGATGATCCTGGTCGGCATGGGAACTGAGCGCTTCGTCCTGCGCCCGCTGGTGAATCAGAGCGAGGACACGCTGCTGATGGCCACGATCGGCCTCGCTTTCGTCATCGAGGGGGTCGCGCAGCTTGCCTGGGGCGTCGACGTGCGGCGCCTCGATCTCGGCATCCGTGACGAGCCGATCAACTGGGTGATGGACAAGACTGGCATGCTGGTCAGCCAGCTCGATGTCACGGCCGCCCTGGTCGCCGGCATCATGGTGGCGGCGCTGGCGCTGCTGTTCTCGCACACCAAGGTCGGGCGGGGTTTGCGCGCAGTCGCGGACGATCATGCCGCGGCGCTGTCGATCGGCATTCCCTTAAAGCACATCTGGATGCTGGTGTGGGCTACGGCGGGCGTCGTCGCGCTCGTCGCCGGAATGCTTTGGGGTGCGCGCAGCGGCGTTCAGTTCGCGCTGGTGTGGGTGGCGCTCAAGGCGCTGCCGGTCCTGATCATTGGCGGCTTTACTTCGGTCCCTGGCGTGATCCTCGCGGGCCTGATCGTGGGCGCGATCGAAAAGATCGGCGAGGTCTTCATCGGTCCTTATGTCGGCGGCGGCATCGAAGGGTGGAGCCCGTACATGCTCGCCGTCCTCTTTCTGCTGATCCGGCCCGAGGGCCTGTTCGGCGAAAAGATCATCCGGCGCGTCTGACGCCCCACAGGTTCGAGGAGGCCGTTTCATGCTCTACAGAGAAGCCGGACAGTTCCGCACCAGCTACGCGCAGGACTCGCAGATCTTTCCACTGCGTCAGGATCGCGTCGGCATAGCCATCCTGCTGATCGCGGCGGTAATGCTGCCGTTCGTCGCCAACAGCTACTGGCTGAGTGCGATCCTCATCCCATGGCTTGTGCTTTCCCTGGTGGCGCTCGGGCAGAATATCCTGATGGGCTATGCCGGCCAGCTTTCGCTCGGCTCCGCTGGTTTCATGGCGGTCGGCGCGTTCGCCTGTTACAATCTGATCCTGCGCATCGACGGCATCCCGTTCGTGGTCGCGGTCGCGCTTTCCGGCGTCTGCGCCGCGCTTGTCGGCATCGTGTTCGGCTTGCCGAGCCTGCGTATCCGCGGGTTGTATCTCGCGGTCGCCACGCTGGCATCGCAGTTCTTCATCGTCTGGGCGCTGGACAAGTTCGGCTGGTTCAAGAACTACGATCCGGCCGGTGTAATCACCGCGCAGCCGATCGTCATGTTCGGCCACAATTTCGCAACGCCCCGTGAAAAATACTGGGTTGTGCTTGCGATCGTCGCTGTGCTGGCTTTGCTCGCCAAGAACATGGCGCGCGGCAGCGTCGGGCGCGGCTGGATGGCGGTGCGCGATATGGATGTCGCGGCCGAGGTGATGGGTTTTTCGCTGCTGCGCACCAAGCTGCAGGCCTTCGCGATCAGCTCGTTCTATTGTGGGGTCGGCGGAGCGTTGTTCGCGTTCGCCTATCTGCAGACCGTGGAGCCGTCGGCCTTCGGCATCGATCTGTCGTTCCGGATTCTCTTCATGGTCATCATCGGTGGCCTCGGCACCATCATGGGTTCGTTCCTGGGGGCGGGCTTCATCCTGCTGATGCCGATCTTCCTCAACATCTTCTTCCACAGTGCTTTCGGCAAGTCCGTCGACGCCACCATCACGTCGGCGCTCGAGCAGGTCATTTTCGGCGTGATGATCATCATGTTCCTGATCTTCGAGCCGCTCGGGCTGGCGCGGCTCTGGCAACTGACAAAGGAGCGCCTGCGGCTGTGGCCGTTCAAGCACTGAAACATCATTCGAAACAGACCAACAGTCCAACAAGCGCAGCAAGGGGAGAATGAGTAATGACGACCGACCGGATATTTCGCCGAATAGTTCCCGCGATCTCCGCCGCGGCTACTTTCATCGCGATCGCGGCCGCATCGACCGCGGCAACGGCGCAGGAGGCCCAGGAACAGTATTTTGGAATTCCGAGCAGCCGTGTCGGGCCGTATTCGGCGATGGGGACTGGCTACTATGGCGGCATCATCGACTATCTGAACTATGTCAACATGAAGGGCGGCGTCAACGGCGTGAAGCTGACCTATGACGAGTGCGAGACCGAATACAACGCTGCGCGCACCGTCGAATGCTACCAGCGCCTGCTCAACAAGGGCGACCAGAAAATGGTCGTGTTCGATACGCTCGGCACGCCCGGCGCCTATGCCGTGATCGGCCGGATGGCGCAGGACCATGTCGTACTGGCGCAGTACGGCTACGGCCGAACCGACGCTGCCGACGGGCGCGTCTGGCCGTGGGTGTTCAACGCGGCGGGCCACTACTGGGGGCAGATCGCGGTCAAGATGAACTTCATCGCCGGGAAGGAAGGCGGCATCGACAAGATGAAAGGCAAGACGGTCGTTCATCTGCACATCGACACCGCCTATGGCCGCGAGCCGCTTCCGGCGATGCGGCAGATCGCCAAGGACTGGGATTTCAAGCTGATCGAGATCGCCATACCTGCTCCGGGTCTGGAGCAGCAGTCGCAATGGCTGCAGATCCGCAAGGAGAAGGCCGACTGGGTGACGTTCTGGGGCGCCGGCTCCGGCATGAACTCGACCGCGATCACCACCGCAGCGCGCGTCGGCTTCCCGCGCGAGAAGATGGTCTACGTCACTTTCGGCGGCGCCGAGGAAGACATGATTCCGGCCGGCGACGCGGCGAAAGGCACCTACGTGGCCGCCAATGCAGCACCGGGCAAGGACTACCCGCTGATTGCCGACATCCAGAAGGTGGTCTACGGCGCCGGCAAGGGCAACATGCAGAACCCGGATCGGGTGGGCACCGTCTATTACAATCGCGGCGTCGGCGCGGCGGTGATGTGGATCGAAGCCCTCAAGAACGCCCAGCGAATCCACAACAAGGTCGGCAAAACCGTCAACGGTGACGAGTTCCGAGACGGGTATGAGGCGCTCGACATCACCGACGAGAAGCTCAAGGAGATCGGCATTCTCGGGATGTCGGCGCCGTTCAAAATGTCCTGCGCGAAGCATGACGGCTCCGAGCGCTTCAAGATGATGCAGTGGGATGGCAAGAAGTTTCAGATCTTGACGGATTGGGTAGCGGCACCCGACCCGGCGTTCATTCGCAAGCTGATCGAGGAATCGGCAGCGAAGTTCGCCGCCGAAAACAACATTACGCCGCGCACGTGCTCCTGATGAATGGCGCAAGCGGCTAGCGCGATACTCGGGGGATGGGGTGACACCATCCCCCGGATGGATTTGACCGGACTGGGAGACTGCCATGAATGTTTCTGTTGCACCGGCTGTTGATCGCAGCGCGGCGGTTCAAGCCGCGGCGCAGCCGCCGGTTCTGGCGGTCAAGAATATCGAGGTAATCTATAACCACGTGATCCTCGTGCTGCGCGGCGTTTCGCTCGAAGTGCCGCAGGGCAAGATCGTCGCGCTGCTCGGCGGCAACGGCGCCGGCAAGAGCACGACGCTGAAATCAATCTCGACCTTGTTGGCCTCGGAGCGGGGCGCCGTGACCAAGGGATCGATCGAATTCCGTGGACAGCGCACCGACCAGCTGACGCCGGGCGAACTGGTCGGCATGGGGCTGGTGCAGGTGATGGAGGGAAGGCATTGCTTCGGGCATCTGACCGCCGAGGAAAACCTGATCACGGGCGCCTATGCGCGCTCCATTGGTCGGGCGCAATTGCGCGAGGAGCTTGACCGGATCTACGCATACTTCCCGCGGCTGAAGGTGCGGCGATCGAGCTTGGCCGGTTATACCTCGGGTGGCGAACAGCAGATGATCGCAATCGGCCGCGCCATGATGGCCAAGCCGAGCATGCTGCTGCTCGACGAGCCATCGATGGGCCTCGCGCCGCAGATCGTGGCCGAGATCTTCGAGATCGTCCGTGACCTCAATCAGAAGGAGGGCGTCAGCATCTTGCTGGCCGAGCAGAACACCAATGTCGCGCTGAAATACGCCGATTACGGCTACATCCTGGAAAGCGGCCGCATCATGCTGGACGGCCCGGCCAAGGCTTTGGCGGAAAACAAGGACGTCAAGGAGTTCTATCTCGGAATGTCGTCCGAAGGCCGCAAGAGTTTTCGCGACATGAAGTCGTATCGCCGCCGCAAGCGCTGGGTCTAGGCCCGGCTCTGCATTCGAGCCGGGCTCCAGATGGGTGTTCAGGCGCGTTTTCGTGCGTGGCGTCTCTCATCTATACCCTACGCGCCCTGAGCGCACGTATATGCGGAGCGAGATTGTTCGCTCAGTAAGCGCGGCGCCGGCCTGCAATAGCGCTGTAAGCAAATAACACCACAACCGCGCCGACCACGGCGCCGATCAGGCCTGCGCCTTCGCCGGGCCGATACCAGCCAAGAGACTGCCCCAGAAACGTCGCCACGAACGCGCCGACGATGCCGAGAATAGTCGTCAGAATAAAGCCTGACGGCTCATTGTCGCCGGGCATAATGAACTTTGCGATGATGCCGGCGACGAAGCCAATGATGATGGTCCAGATGATACCCATGAGAATGGTCCTTTGGCGTTGTGTGTGTGTCAGTTCGGAAGGCGACCGTCAGGCGTGTACTGATCCACCGCGGCAGGAAGCTCCCGCGATAGTCTCGCCAGCAGTTCTTCCTGAGAGAGGCCCGTTTGCTGTTCCAGCGCCGCCAGAACGTCGGCTCCGATGGCCTGCTTCAATTGGGGCGGAGGCAGCTCCTTGTTCGGGCCTGTGTTGATCCAGGACTCCGCCGCGTCGCCTTGACCGTTCTGCTTGAACCGTTCGAGCAACTCGCCGAGCCCGCCGCCAAGCAGTCCTCCCGCGCCGCCGCCGGCAAGTGCTCCACCGAGATTGCCGAGCAGGCCGCCGAGGGGGCTTTGCTGACTGCCCGGCCCCGCAGGTGCAGTCGCGCCTTTCAGCAATTCGCCAAGCTTGTCCCTGTTCTGGTAGCCCGCTATGGCAAGCAGGCCCAGTAACGCTGTCATCGATGGAAATCCGCGAGACATATCCGTACCCTCCATTTGATATCGGCAACGTCCAACGTGGTGCCAGGTTCCAGGCAAGTTTCGCGCTGGAACCGCGGCGTTTTGCCCACGTCGGGTCCCGGAAAATGTCCGATTGATCGATGTAGGGGGGTGACGCCAGTCGAAGGAAAGGGAGCCTCCGGCCGAGTTCTGATTGGCTTCGCAGAACACGCGTGCTGACTTTCAAGTCAGCGCGGCCTCCAGCAGATCTTTCGCGTCGTAGGGCTTCAGAAAGAAGCGGGTGTCCTGCGGAATGTACGGCGGACTATTTCCCGAAATCATCACGACGTTGACGTGAGGGAACATACGTTTTGCATACTGGGCGAGCTCCACACCGGACATGCCGCCGCCGAGATTCACGTCGGTGACCAATGCGACGAGCTCCGTACCGGTGGATGCCAAAATGAGTTCGGCGGTTTCCGCCGAACTGCACTCGACCACTTCGAGGCCGT
>CADEDX010000063.1 GCA_902826195.1 uncultured Bradyrhizobium sp.
GGTGCGGCTCGGCCAGCTTTCCGCTCACCTCGGCAACGCCGACTGGCTCGATGGCGCGTTCAGCGCGGGCGACCTAATGATAGTGTCGGTGCTGTTGCGGATACGATCGTCGGGCCTGCTGGAGAAGTATCCGAACCTTGCCGCCTATCTCGCGCGCGGCGAGGCGCGGCCCGCCTACAGGAGAGCCTTCGAAGCGCAGTTGGCGGTCAACGCGGGCAAGCATTTGTAATTTGGAGAGATGGAGGCGTTCGGCGCCGTACCTGCGTTGCGCTCCGCGCATACGAAGAAACACGGCGCCGTTAACTACATTTGCGGCCGCCTAACGGCGAAACTGCGTTTTCGCTTGAGGCTAACGAACTGTTAGGGTTGATTGAGCCGGCAAGCCACATTGCAGTGTGAAGCTAAAAACCCCCGGATTGGATCAGGGCGCGGGCATGCATTGGTACGTCTATCCGTTGGCGGCGTTTGCCTGTGTCTTCCTTGGCCACTTCCTCGTCGACCAGGTCGGGCAGCCAATAAGAAGCGTGCTGCGACTTCGGCGCACCGCACTCGTGAGAATGACGCTATTTCGGAAGGCGTCACTGCCCAGGCCGAGGGAGCTGGCGACCACTTCGCAGGCCATCCATGAGCATGAGCAGGCCGTGCGCAACCTTCGCGGGGCGCTGGCTGCTTTCTATAATCTCGGCACACGCCTGCTTGCGATCGGTGAGAACGAGCCGGCCGTCCGTATCCTGATGAGCCTTCTCGGTTTGGATGTCGTCCAGGCGGGCCGCGCGCTGATCGCGCTCTCGCGAACCTGCGCAATGACGTGGATCGACAACGACGAAAATCGTCGCGCCATCGGCCGGGCGCTGCATGCAGCCCAGATCGCACTCAGTGCAGCGCGGCCTCGTTCACATGATGCGCTCATTCATGTCCGCCTCGAGCCCATGCATCTGCACGAGGCGGACAACCTCGCAAGGCTACACGGCCGGCCGCTCACCCCCTATCATGCGAAGCGAAGCGCCCGTCACCTCGGGCAGTCCGTGAAGGCGCAGACAGACTCTGCATCGTGGTCGCCGAACGGGTCGCGGTTACACCCTACTCAATCGGCTTGAGCCCTGCCTCGATCGCCGCCCGGCGCGGCTCAAGGAACGGCGGCAGCGCCAGCTTTTCGCCGAGCTTTTCCATCGGTTCATCCGTCGCGAAGCCGGGGCCATCGGTGGCGATCTCGAACAGGATTCCGTTGGGTTCGCGAAAATACAGGCTGCGGAAATAGAAGCGGTCGACCTCGCCGCTGTTCGGGACGCGCAGCGCGTTCAACCGCGCCGTCCAGGCGTGATACTGCGCTTCATCCGGCGTGCGGAACGCGACGTGATGGACGCCGCCGGCGCCCTGCCGCGCGATGGGCGCCTCCTTGTCTTCGAGCATGTGCAGTTCGGCGGCGAGGCCGCTTTCGGCGCCCGCCTCGCCCATCGCGAACACATGGATCTGCGCCCCATGCGCGGCATAGTCCCGCACGCGGCGCATGTTCATCACTTCGGTCAGCACGAACGCGGTGCGCGACAGGTCGTGCACGGTCAGCACGATCGGGCGGAGAGCGCGGACCTGGTGCTCCGCCGGAACCGTACTGCGCTCCCATGGCGAGGCCGCGCCTTTGCCGCCATCGTCGACCAGCACGAGCCGCTGTCCCTCGCCGTCCTCGAACGGCAGCGTCAGCCGGCCGTCGACCTCGACGACATCGCGCGCCTCAACGCCTGCCTTCTTCAATCGATCCCGCCAGTAACCCAGCGCGTTCTCTCCCGCGACGCGCAAGCCAGTGCGCGAGATCGAATTGGTGCCGCGCCGTTCAGGCGCGGCCGGAAAATCGAAGAAGGTGAGATCGGTGCCGGGATTGGCTTTGCCGTCGGCGTAAAACAAATGATAGGCGCTGACGTCGTCCTGGTTGACGGTCTTCTTGACCAGCCGCATGCCGAGCAGGCCGGTATAAAATGCCAGATTGTCCCGCGGTTTCGCCGAGATCGCGGTCAGATGATGAATTCCGCCTAGCTGCATTGCGAATATCCTGTTGTCACGCCGGGTGACCCGGCAGTTCCGTCTCTTGCCGGATCATGTAGGATGTAGCGGGTTGATTGGCCAGCGGCACTGGTCGCCGCTGTAATCTGGAAAAGTCTAATGACCGAGCATCTCATTGTATCGGACGAGGACGCGACGCGCGTCATCAAGCTGCGGCGACCGGAAAAGAAGAATGCGTTCACCCAGGACATGTATCGCGGGATGAGCGATGCGATCGACATGGCGCAGAACAACCCCGATATTCGCTGCATCATCATCACCGGCGGCTCGGGCGTGTTCACGGCCGGCAACGATCTCGAGGATGTTCTGAAAGAGAGCACCTCGGAAACCGATGCCCCGCGCGACGCCTCCAACGCGGTAAAACTGCTTTATTCGCTGGCGCACAACGTCAAGCCGATCATCGCCGCCGTCGACGGCGTCGCGATCGGCATCGGCACCACAATGCTGTTCCATTGTGACTATGTGCTGGCCAGCACCACCGCGACCTTTTCGACGCCGTTCATCCATCTCGGGCTGGTGCCGGAAGGCGCCTCCAGCTTCCTGATGCCGCGCACCATGGGCTACCAGCGCGCCTTTGCCATGCTGGTGATGGGGCGCAAGTTTTCTGCCGAAGAGGCGCGCGAGGCGGGCTTCGTCAACGTCGTGGTAGCGCCCGGCCACACCGAAGCCGAGGCGCACAAGGTGGCCCGCGAGATCTGCGCGCTCCCGGCCGAAGCCGTCGCAATCTCGCGAAAACTGTTGAAGCTGCCGCCGGAGGACATGACGCGCCGGATCGACCAGGAAGGCCATCTGTTCCGCGAACGCATGCGCTCGAAGGAAGCGATCGCGGCGTTCAAGGGGTTCTTTGAGCGGAAGAAAGGATGAGAACGCGCCGTCTCGCCGTCATCATTGCCGAGATGCTATATCGTAGCAAGCGTAGCCCGGATGAGCTCAGCGACATCCGGGATTTTCAACTCCCGCTGGTCCCGCATGTCGCTGCGCTCATGCGGGCGACGATACCGGTGTCCATGAGCGTTTTCTTCCGTCCCATTCTTGCCGTGGCAATCATTCTAACGCTCGCCATGTCATCGTGCGCCCAATCCCCCTCACCCGTCGACCTGCGCATTCTCGCGATCAACGATTTTCACGGCTACCTGCGCCCACCGCCGGGCGGGATCGTGATCACCGATCCCGAGGATAAAACGAAGAAAGTCACCGTCCCTGCCGGCGGCGCCGAACACATGGCGACGCTGGTCGGCCAGCTTCGCGAAGGACGCAGGAACACGATCTTCGTCGCGGCCGGTGACCTGATCGGCGCCAGCCCGTTTCTGTCGGCGATGTTCCATGACGAGCCGACGATCGAGGCACTGTCGATGATGGGGCTGAACATTTCCGCCGTCGGCAACCACGAATTCGACGAAGGCAGGGACGAACTGTTGCGCATGCAGAACGGCGGCTGCCACCCGGTCGACAATTGCCAGGGCCCTCATCCCTTCACCGGCGCGACGTTCCGCTATCTTGCCGCCTCCACGTTCGAAAAGAGCAGCGGCAAAACCGTGTTGTCGCCATACGACATCCGCGAATTCGACGGCATCCCTGTCGCCTTCATCGGCCTGACCTTGAAGGGCACCCCGAACCTCGTGTCGCCGGTGGGCGTCGCCGATCTCGAATTCCGCGACGAAGCCGATACGGTGAACGCGCTGATCCCCGAATTGAAGGCGCGCGGCGTCGAGGCGATCGTCGTCCTGATCCACGAAGGCGGCTTGCCGACCGGGGATTACAACGAATGTCCCGGCATCTCGGGCCCGATCGTCGAGATCGTGAAAAAGTTCGACAAGGCCGTCGACGTCGTGGTGACCGGCCACACCCACCGCGCCTATGTCTGCGAGGTCGACGGGCGGCTGGTCACCTCGGGCGACAAATATGGAACGCTCGTCACCGCGATCGATCTCAAGCTCGATCCCGCCACGCGCGACATCGTCAGCGCCAAGGCGGACAACAACATCGTTCGCTCGGCGACGCTCGCCAAGGACGCTCGTCAAACCGCGCTGATCGAGTCCTACGACCGGCTGGCCGCGCCGATCGCCAACCGCCCGGCTGGCGCGATAACGGCCACGCTGTCGCGCGTGCCGAACCCCGCCGGCGAAAGCCCGCTCGGCGACATCATCGCCGACGCGCAGCTCGCCGCGACCAGCGCGGAGGCAAAAGGCGGCGCGGTCATCGCCTTCACCAATCCGGGCGGCGTGCGCGCCGACGTCACGCGCCGGGAAGACGGCGCGGTGACCTATGGCGACCTGTTCGCCAGCCAGCCGTTCCGCAACCAGCTGGTGACGATCACGCTGAGCGGAAAGCAGATCAAGGACATGCTGGAGCAGCAATGGCTCGATCCGAAACGGCCGCGGATCCTGCAGGTTTCGAAAGACTTCAGCTACGCCTGGGACGGATCGAAGGGCGACGGCGAACGCGTGCTGGCGGAGCGGATGTCGCTGAGCGGGCAGCCAATCGATCCTGCCGCGCAATATCGTGTCACCGTGAACAACTTCCTTTTCGTCGGCGGCGACGGGTTTACCGTGCTGACCCAGGGAACCGCACCGCTGATCGGCGTTTACGACGTCGACGCGCTGCATGCCTATTTCGGGGCCAACAGCCCGGTCAGCCCCACCGCCGCCGAGCGCATTATCCGGGTCAACTGAGCTTGACGCGGTAGGCCTTTCCGAGCGGCCCTTAAGCGCCTAGATTAGCCGATCCCTGCCGGCGCGCCTTAACGCCAGGATTTTGCATGACGCTGCTTCTGACCCATACCGCCTGTCTCGACCATGTCACGCCTCCGGGGCATCCGGAACGTCCCGACCGGCTGCGCGCGGTCGCCGAGGTGCTGGGTGAAGACCGCTTCAAGCCGCTCACCCGCGGTGAGGCGCCGGAAGGCAGTCTGGATTCCGTTACGCTGTGCCATGGCGAGCATTATGTCGGCGAGCTCCGCCACATCGCCCCGCAGAGCGGCATGATCTATATCGACGGCGATACCTCGATGTCGCCGGGCACCTGGGAAGCGGTCATGCGCGGCGTCGGCGGCGCGGTGGCGGCAACCGACGCCGTCATGTCCGGCACGCATCAGAATGCCTTCGTCGCGGTGCGGCCGCCCGGTCACCATGCGGAGGTGTCCAAGCCGATGGGCTTCTGCTTCTTCGACAATGTCGCGATTGCCGCCCGCCACGCCCAGCGCAAATACGGCATCGGCCGTGCGGCGATCATCGATTTCGACGTCCATCACGGCAACGGCACGCAGGATATCTTCTGGCACGACCCGACCGTGATGTATTGCTCGACGCACCAGATGCCGCTGTTTCCCGGCACCGGCGCCAGCGGCGAGCGCGGCGAGCATGACACCATCGTCAATGCGCCGATGGCGTCCGAGGACGGCGGCGCCAAATTCCGCGCCGCGTTTGAAAACCTGATCCTGCCGCAGTTGCAGAAGTTCGCGCCGGAACTGGTGATCATTTCCGCCGGCTTCGATGCGCATTACCGCGATCCCCTCGCCTCGCTCAACCTCAAGGCGGAAGATTTCGGCTGGGTCACGCGCAGGCTGATGGACCAGGCCGAGGCAAGCGCAGGCGGACGGGTTGTCTCGGTGCTGGAGGGCGGCTACGACCTGCAGGGGCTGAAAGAGTCGGTTGCGGCGCATGTCACCACGTTGATGGGCGCCTGAATCCCCGCCACACTGGCCCGACAAAATGTCGTTTGATTCTGCGCCCTTAGGGGCGCAAACGGGAACCGGATATGGCCGAAAATACTCAAAGCGACGTCAAGAAACTCTCCTTCGAGCGCGCGATCGAGGAACTCGAATCGATCGTGAAGCGGCTCGAGGACGGCAAGGTGCCGCTCGAGGAATCGGTCACGATCTATGAGCGTGGCGAGGCGCTGAAGCGCCGCTGCGAAGACCTTTTGCGGCAGGCCGAAGCCCGCGTCGACAAGATCACCACCGACGCCAGCGGCAAGGTCACCGGTACCGAGCCGCTCGACGTGCAATAATACCGGACGGGGTGGTGTCGGTCGCGCCCGGCTCACCCCAGACAGGCAATTCGGCGGACTCCATCGGCTGAATAGCCGGACAAACCGATTTGATTCTCGATTTTTTGTTGGCGCCCAGCCCAGACTGTTATACTCGGACGGAATCCGGGGACTTACGTGCGCGTCCAGCACCGCCATATCATCTATATTCAGGGCTACGATCCGCGCGGATTGGCGCAATATTACCGCATGTTCCGGACTGAACTGCGCAAGTTCGGCCGGCTGTACCAGCTCCAGGCCACCATCAGCCGCCCCAAGGTCGCCCCCGACGACGAGATCGCGTCGTGGACCATCGATACCAAGGCGGACGACTGGCAGACCCACACCGCCTACGATTTCCTCCGGTTCGAGGACTTCATCCAGCAGGATCTGGCATCGCCGATCTGGCGCACGGTGCTCAACGCGGTGTGGATTTACTGGCGCCTGGTGTTCTCAGGCACGATCGGCCGCTTCGGCAAGGCCAACTGGCGCTTTGCGACCTTCATCACTTACCCGCATCTGATGCTGCTGACGGAGGCGGCCGGCGCCGGCGCCGTCGCCTTCGTGTTCGAGAAGGGGCTGAATGCGCTCGGCATTCCCAACGTCTTCAGCATCATCGTCGCAGTCGCGCTGTTCATCGCCCTGCTCGGCATCGCGCTGAAATACACCGAAAACGCCACCTACGTGCTCTATCTCTTTTGCGACACAATCTGGACCTGGGAATTCTCGCACCGCGAGCGCCCCGAATGGGACCAGCGCATCGACCGCTTCGCACAGCATCTGGTCAAGACGGCAAAAAGCACTGACGCCGAAGAGATCGTCATCGTCGGCCATAGCTCGGGATCGTTCCTGTCGTCGGAAATGCTGGCACGCGCGCTGAAGCTCGATCCCGCCCTTGGCCGTCACGGCCCGCGGATCGTGCTGTTGACGATCGGCGGCAATTTCCCGATCGTCGGCTATCACCGCGCCTCAACGGAGTTTCGCGAGCATCTGCGCATGCTGGCGGTAGAGCCCTCGATCGACTGGATCGACTGCCAGGCGCGCAAGGACGTGATGAACTTTTATCAGTTCGATCCGATCGCGAGCCATGGCATCGATGTCGGCGCTGCAAGGCGCAATCCGACGATCGTGCCGGTGCGTTTCCGCGACATCATCCGGCCCGAGCATTACGAGAAATTTCGCTGGCAGTTTTTCCGGGTGCATTTCCAGTTCGTGATGGCCAATGAAGTGCCCAACGCCTACGACTTCTTCATGATCGTGTGCGGACCGGTCCCGCTCAGCGCGCGCATGACCCTCCCCGAAGCCGCGCTGGATGTCGCAACCGGCGATCCCAATGCCCGCGAGCGGGCATGGAAAAGCATCGATTCGGCCACGACTGCGGCCAAAGGTGTCGCCGATTTAACCCGTTTGGAACCATCCGGCCGCCGTAGCGGTTGAGATATCGGCACTTTTCCGATCTTCCCCCTGGAACCGAATCGGGGCTCCGGGTTGGCTTTGGCGGCCGCTTTGGTGTAAAGCTTGTGCTCTATGGGGTGGTGAAAGCAGCCTGCTTGGCGGCTTTCGACAATGGCAAGCGCTTCAAATAGCTAAAGAAACTGAACCGGGAAGGGTTTCGAAGCTACTAAGTGATGCATATCACATGGTTTAAGCCGCAGTGCATCTAGGCTTCAAATCAGGTGCCGGCCTGCCGAGATGGCAGGCGGGTCTGGATTTTCGCGGCGCGGTTAACGCGCTTCCCGTCTCGCGTCAGGTTATTTCGCCCTGACATGCAAAATTGGAATATCGCAGTGACCACATATAGTAAGACGCCGCTTCTCGACACCATCCATACGCCCGACGACCTGCGCAAGCTCAAGGTCGAGCAGGTGCGTCAGGTCGCGGACGAACTCCGCCAGGAAACCATCGACGCCGTGTCGGTAACCGGCGGTCACTTCGGTGCCGGCCTTGGCGTCGTGGAACTGACCACCGCGATCCACTACATCTTCGATAC
Source organism: uncultured Bradyrhizobium sp. (assembly GCA_902826195.1). GTDB lineage: Bacteria > Pseudomonadota > Alphaproteobacteria > Rhizobiales > Xanthobacteraceae > Bradyrhizobium. The sequence continues at coordinate 8,072 of CADEDX010000063.1, forward strand.
GCCGCGCGACCGCCTGATCTGGGACGTCGGCCACCAAGCCTATCCGCACAAAATTCTAACCGGCCGGCGCGACCGCATCCGCACCCTGCGCACCGCCGGGGGCCTTTCCGGTTTCACCAAGCGCACCGAGAGCGACTACGATCCATTCGGCGCCGCGCATTCCTCGACCTCGATCTCCGCCGGCCTCGGCATGGCGGTGGCACGTGACCTCTCCGGCGGCAAGAACAACATTATCGCCGTGATCGGTGACGGTTCGATGTCGGCGGGCATGGCGTATGAAGCCATGAACAATGCCGGCGCCATGAACTCGCGCCTGATCGTGATCCTCAACGACAACGACATGTCGATTGCACCGCCGGTCGGCGCGATGAGCGCATATCTGTCGCGTCTCTACTCCGGCAAGACCTACCGGACGCTGCGCGACGCGGCGAAGCAGATCAACAAGCGCCTGCCCAAGATTCTCGCCAACCGCGCCAACCGCGTCGAGGAATACTCCCGCGGCTTCATGATGGACGGCGGTACGCTGTTCGAGGAACTCGGTTTCTATTACGTCGGCCCGATCGACGGCCACAACCTCGACCATCTGTTGCCGGTGCTGAAGAACGTGCGCGACATGGAGACCGGGCCGATCCTGGTCCACGTCGTCACGCAGAAGGGCAAGGGCTACGGCCCGGCGGAAGCTTCAGCCGACAAGTATCATGCGGTGGTCAAGTTCGACATCGCCACCGGCACGCAGGCCAAGGCCAAGCCGAACGCGCCGGCCTATCAGAACGTGTTCGGCCAGAGCCTGGTCAAGGAAGCCGAGAAGGACGACAAGATCGTCGCCATCACCGCGGCGATGCCGTCGGGTACCGGCGTCGACATCTTCAACAAGGCGTTCCCCGACCGCACCTTCGACGTCGGCATTGCCGAGCAGCATGCGGTGACGTTCGCCGCCGGTCTCGCCACCGAAGGCTACAAGCCGTTCTGCGCGATCTACTCGACCTTCCTGCAGCGCGGCTATGACCAGGTGGTCCATGACGTCGCGATACAGAGCCTGCCGGTGCGTTTCGCCATCGACCGCGCCGGACTGGTCGGCGCCGACGGCGCGACCCATGCCGGGTCGTTCGACAGCGCCTATCTCGGCTGCCTGCCGAACTTCGTCATCATGGCGGCGTCCGACGAGGCTGAACTGGTGCACATGGTCGCCACGCAGGTCGCGATCAACGACCGGCCGAGCTCGGTGCGCTATCCGCGCGGCGAAGGCCGCGGCGTCGAAATGCCCGAGGTCGGCATTCCTCTCGAGATCGGCAAGGGCCGCGTCATCCGCCAGGGCAGCAAGGTCGCCTTGTTCTCCTTTGGCACGCGTCTGGCCGAGTGCGAAAAGGCCGCCGATGAACTCGCTGCCCATGGCCTCTCGACCACGATCGCCGATGCGCGCTTCATGAAGCCGCTCGACGTCGACCTGCTGCTCAAGCTGGCGCGCGATCACGAGGTGCTGCTGACGATCGAGGAAGGCTCGATCGGCGGCTTCGGCTCCCACGTCATGCAGACGCTGTCCGACCACGGCATGCTCGACGGCGGACTGCGCATGCGCTCGATGATCCTGCCCGACGAGTTCATGGATCACGACTCGCCGAACGCGATGTACGCCCGCGCCGGCCTCGACGCCAAGGGCATCGTCGCCAAGGTGTTTGACGCGCTCGGCAAGGACTACAAGACCGAGACCGTCAAGCTCGCCTGAGGCGCGGCGTACGTTCTGACGATGTGTCCCGACCTCTCCCCATCGGGGAGAGGTTTTGATACTGCCGACGACGCTAAATTCGATCCAACCTGATCGTCCGGTCATTCCATGAAGATCTATCTGGCAGGTCCCGACGTGTTCCTGCCGGACGCCATGGAAATCGGGCGCCGCAAGGCTGCGATCTGCGCCCGCCACGGGCTGACCGGCCTCTACCCGCTCGATAACGCGATCGACCTCACCGCCGTTGACGCCTCGCTCGCCATCTTCAAGGGCAATGAGACGATGATGGATTCGGCGGATGCGATCATTGCCAACCTGACGCCGTTTCGCGGCCCCAGTGCCGACGCAGGCACCGTCTACGAGCTCGGCTACATGGCCGGCCGCGGCAAGCTTTGCTTCGCCTACAGCAACGATCCCACCCTCTATCCCGAGCGGGTCGCGCGATCCCATACGGTGACGAAAGCCGACGGCGGCCATCTGATCGACCATGACGGACTGACGGTGGAGGACTTTGGGCTGCCTGATAATCTGATGATGATCCACGCGCTCGACCTGCGTGGTGCCAGGCTGGTGATGCCGCGGCAGCGGCCTGTGAACCTTTGGCACGATCTCGCCTCGTTCGAGGCCTGCGTCGCGCTCGCGGCGGATCGTGCCCCGACATTTCGAGCTGACAGCAAAGCGGACCGACCTTGACCGGCGACATCGACACCAAGACAACTGCCCGCAAGCGCGCGGACGTGCTGCTGGTCGAGCGCGGCCTGTTCGAAAGCCGCGCCCGCGCCCGCGCGGCAATCGATGCCGGCGGCGTGATCGCCAACGGCCGTCCGGTACAGAAGGCCGCGGAGATGATCGCCGCCAATGCCGAACTTTCGGCGCAGCCGGCGCATCCCTATGTCTCGCGCGGCGGCATCAAGCTCGCCGGCGCGCTGGAACTGTATCCGGTCGAGATCGAGGGCCATGTCTGCCTCGACGTCGGCGCCTCCACCGGCGGCTTTACCGAGGTGCTGCTGCAGAACGGCGCCAGCCTGGTGTTCGCCATCGATGTCGGACGCAGCCAGCTGCATGCCTCGCTGCACGACCATCCCCGGATCGTGTCGATGGAAGAGACCGATATCCGCGCCTTCGAAGGCAAACGGCTGCCCGCACGCCCGGATATCGTGGTCATCGACGTCAGCTTCATTTCGCTGAAGGCGGTGCTGCCGGTGGCGCTGTCGCTGGCCGCCGCGCCAATGCATCTGCTGGCGCTGATCAAGCCGCAATTCGAGGCGGAGCGGAAGCATTCCAAGCATGGCATCATCCGCAACGCGATGGTGCATCAGGAAATCTGCGACGACATCCAGGCTTTTGCGACCTCGCTCGGCTGCACCGATATCCAGATATTCCCCTCGCCGATTGCCGGCGGCGACGGCAATATCGAATTCTTCATGGGTGCGCGCCGTGGCTGAAATCGAGCGCCTTATGATCGACCATGTCGGCCACCACGGCGACGGCGTCGCCATCACGGGCGGCGGCAACATCTATGTGCCCTATGCGCTGGCCGGCGAAACGATCGAGGTTGGTCCGGTCCCCGGCCACCACCCCGACCGCCGGCGGCTGCTCAAGGTCGAGACCGCGAGCGCGGAACGGATCACGCCGTTCTGTCCGCATTTCGGCGTCTGCGGCGGCTGCGCCATCCAGCACTGGGACGCAGCCGCCTACTCCGCCTGGAAGCGCGATCTGGTGGTGGCGACACTGGCGCAGGCCGGCATCGATGGCGAAGTCGCGCCACTGATCGATGCCCATGGCGCAGGTCGCCGGCGCATCACGCTGCATGGACGGATGAGCACGCACGAGGTGCTGAAGGTCGGCTATGCCGCGTCCGCCTCGCACGACATCGTGCCGATCGACCGCTGCCCGATCCTCGATCCGCATTTGAACGGCGCGATCGAAGTGGCCTGGGCGCTTGCCGAGCCGCTGATTTCGATCGGCAAGCCGCTGGACATCCAGGTCACCGCGACCGATAGCGGCCTCGATGTCGATGTGCGCGGCTCCGGGCCGTTATCGACGGCCCTGATCACACAGCTGTCGCGCATCGCCGAGCAGCACCGGCTGGCGCGGCTGACGCGTCATGGCGAGCTGGTGCTGATGCGAACGCCGCCGGTCGTCGCCATGGGGACGGCGAACGTCGCGCTGCCGCCGGGCTCGTTCCTTCAGGCCACCGTCGCCGGCGAAGAAACACTGGCGGCGCTGGTCTCGGAGCATTGCAAGCGCGCCAAGCAGATCGCCGACCTGTTCTGCGGCGTCGGTCCCTTCGCGCTGCGGCTGGCGGCGAAGTCGAAAGTAAATGCCTTCGACAACGACGCCGGCGCGGTCACCGCCATGCAGAAGGCCGCGACCTCCACGCTGGGATTGAAGCCGGTTCGCGCCGAACCGCGCGACCTGTTTCGCCGCCCGCTGATGCCGCAGGAATTGCGCGACTACGACACCGTCGTGTTCGATCCCCCGCGGCAGGGCGCGCAGGCGCAGGTGACGCAGCTGGCGGCGAGTAAAGTTCCGACGGTGGTCGCGGTGTCCTGCAACGTCACGACGTTCGCGCGCGATGCGAGGATTTTGATCGACGGCGGCTACAGGATCGACGGCGTGACGCCGGTGGACCAGTTTCGCCACACACCGCATGTGGAATTGGTGGCGCGATTCAGGAGGTGACGGCCCCACCCGCCCTTGAGGGGGTGGGTCGGCTCGCGTTGAGCGCAGCGAAATGCGAGACGGGGCGGGGTGACGGTCTCTCAGCGTCCAAGAGTTTTCGTGTTGAGAGACCGTCACCACACCTCGGTTCGCAATTCATGCGAACCGATCCTCCCCCTTCAGGGAGGATAAACGAAAAAGCGTTACCTGCCCCACCGGTCCTGCCAGATCTTCTCGCCGATCATGCAGTTGACGCGCGCCTCCCTGCCGGCCGCCGGCACGACCGGGCGTTCCGGGGTGCGGCCGGCGATTTCGAGCAGCAGCTTGGTACGGATCGCTTCCTTGAACTTGTCGCGGTCCTTGATGGTGACGACGAACGCGCCGGGGCCGCCGATGACGCAATCCTCGTAATAGAGATCGAGGTTGTCGATATCCATTGTGGAGTAGGACGGCTCCTTCACCATGATCGGCAGGCCGTTGATGACGACGCCCTTTTCCACCGCGGCATCGCGCGCGATGACGACCGGCGCGCCGTTGTTGTTGGGTCCGTCGCCGGAAATGTCGATCACCCGCCGCAGGCCGCGGTGCGGGTTCTCATCGAACAGCGGCATGGCGAAGTTGATCGCCCCCGAGATCGAGGTGCGCGAGGCGCGCCGGATCGGCGTCTTGGCGATCTCATTGGCGACGGCATCGGCCGTCTCCGGCCCGTCGATCAGGCGCCAGGGGATGACGATCTTCTGGTCGGTGGAGGCGGCCCATTCGAAATAGGTGATCGCGATCTTGCCGTGCGGACCGTTCTTCAGCGCCTGCAGAAACTCCTTGGAGACGATCGCCTGCGCGTAGCCCTCCCGCTGCAGCGCCAATTCGTCGAGGTCCATCGAATAGGAAACGTCGACGGCCAGCACGAGTTCGACGTCGACCGTGGGGTTGGCGTCCCTGGCCGCGGCATGCCGGCCATCGGCGCTCATCTGCTGGCCCGGCCGGTTTGGCGCGGCAACACTCGCCACATCACCGCCGGCAAGCACGCCGGTTACAAGCACGATCCCGATCGAGACATACCAGCGCATGCGGCCCTCCCGTCGAACGTCAGTGATGGTGACATGCAAAATGGTTGCCGCAAAGCGATGAAATCGTTTGCGCTTCACATTCGGGTTAGGAGCGTGTTCCGTCCACAGCCTCGCCCTCGCCGCCCGGTTCTGCGCCGGTACCGGGTTCAGATTGAGCAGTTGCGGCGTCCGGCGCGATGGCGGCGCTGATTGCGCTCAAACTCTCGGCAAACGCCCGGTTTCAGGACCGGCCCGGAGCCTGTAAACTGATCGAGACGGCCGTCAGTCGCGGCGATCAGAGCGCCGTGCCGTGACTAGCGGATTGCCGCGCCAACTGAGCACCGCGGGCCGTCTTGAGTGCGCTCGCTTCGGGACTGCAAATGCCTGATACCACCGCCAAGCCGAAAACCAAGGTCAAGACCAAGGTAGAGCGGCCGCGCCTGCACAAGGTCATCCTGGTCAATGACGACTACACGCCGCGGGAATTCGTCGTCACGGTGCTGAAGTCCGAATTTCGCATGACCGAGGACCAGGCCCACAAGGTGATGATCACGGCGCACCGCCGCGGCGTCTGCGTCGTCGCCGTGTTCACCAAGGACGTCGCCGAGACCAAGGCGACGCGCGCCACCGACGCCGGCCGCGCCAAGGGCTACCCGCTGCTGTTCACCACGGAACCGGAGGAATAATTTCCCCGTAGGCCGGATGGAGCGCAGCGCTATCCGGGTCAATCTTTCCGCTCGCCAAAATTGTTCGTGTCGGCGCGCCCGTCGCCGCCCCAATCCGGAGGCAGAAGCCCCTCTCGGACATAGCGATGCAGTGAAGAAAGCGGCCAATCGGACGGCGACCTTACGAGCTGGTGCTTGACCGGATTGAAGTGCACATAGTCGACGCAGCGCTCGAAATCTCGCTCATCGCGAATGATGTGCTCCCAAAAGCGCTTCTGCCAAAGGGAATATTCGCCGCGATGGTCCCGCAAAATCGGAGCGCCCGTAGCAACGATGCTTCGGATGAAACTCCCTTTGATCCGTCGCCACCTGTCGGAAAAATTCGAGTCGCCTGGCGGCAATGTCAGGATTGCATGCAGATGGTCTGGAAGAATGACAATGGCATCGGTAACAAACGACCGTTCGCTCTGCGTTTTCCGAAATGCCGCGCGGAGCATTGCGACATGGTCGATTAGCGCAGACGAACGTCTGTCATTCAGCGTGACCGTGAAGAAAAGCCCGGGACGAAATTGCGCCGATAATGGACCATGCGAAAGTCTACCAAGGAATTCTTGTAGCCCGGCCGGAGCGCAGCGCAATCCGGGACAGTTCAGCCCGCGGCGCGAATCCCGGATTTCGCTGCGCTCCATCCGGGCTACGGCTTAGGCCGCCGATTTTTCGTCCGTCAGGCCATAGACCCTTGCCGCCTTCGAAAAGCCCGCGACCGGAAACTCGCCGAGATCGCTCCAGCCGCCGCCGCAGATGCCGGCAAAACCTTCCGACGCCACGACCGTGCGGCCAAGCCGGCTCGCGATCTTTTCCAGCCGCGCCGCCAGATTGACCGCCGGTCCAATGCAGGTGAAGTCCAGCCGGTTGCCGCCGCCGATATTGCCGTAGAGAATCCGCCCGACGTGGAGTGCTACGCCGAACCGGAAACGTTCGACGGCGTCGCCGATCGGATATTGCAGATCGGCGACACTGGCGCGGGACTCGCGGGCGGCTTCGAGCACCCGCGAACAGACCTGCCGCTCGTCGCCGACATATTCGTCTATCGGGAAAACCGCGAGCAGGCCGTCGCCCATGTATTTCAGCACTTCGCCGCCATGCTGCTTGATCGCGGCGACCTGGCAATCAAAATAATGGTTCAGAATGTCGACGATGGTCTCGGCTGGCAGCCGGTCCGAAAGTGAAGTGAAGCCGCGCAGATCGGACAGCCAGATCGCGGCATTCATCGTCTCGGTGTGGCCGCGCCTGATCTGCCCGCCCATGATGCGCTCACCGGCGCTGTTGCCGACATAGGTATCCAGAAGGCTCGCGGCCATCCGGTTCAGGCTGATGATCTCGATCACCCGCGACAGCGGCTTTACCAGGCTTCGCAGCGCCGCCAGTTGCTCATCGGTGAACCCGCCCGGCTGTTTGGTGGTCCAGCTTGATGCATTCATCGTGCCGGCGAGGAAGGGCAGCGGCAGCGCGACATAGTCGGTCACGCCTTCAGCGCGTAGTTCACCGACGATCGGAAAGCGCGCATTCGCGGGATCATCGGTCCGGGCGCGGACCTCCTGCCCCTGCTCGAAGACAATCTTCAGCGGGCTGGTGTGAAAATCCGGCGACTCCAGGATGTGGTAGTCGACCGTCCCGATCTCGACCTCGGCGCCCGGCCTCCAGATGAAATTCCGCCCGTAGATTTCGGGATGCAGCGTACGGACGAACACGCCGATGCGCCAGAGCGGCAGGCCCGCCGCAACCATCCGTTCGCAGCATTCGGCCATGAACCGGCCCGGGCTCGACGCGGATCTGCCGCCGTCGATCAGCCAGTCGGTCAGCTCCCGCAGCTTCGATGCATCCATCACGGCGGTATTTGCCGTGCAACCCCATGAAAGGTCAAGCGCACGCTACCACGACAGGTGGCGTGACCTGACCGCCGGGCTGCGCTAGCCTGTGCGGCATAAGAAAAAGGGGAAACGTCAAAGTGTACGACTACATCATCGTCGGCGGCGGGTCGGCCGGCTCCGTCATGGGCCACCGCCTCTCCGCGAAAAGCGCCAATAAAGTCCTGCTCTGCGAAGCCGGCCAGGACACACCGCCAGGCAACGAACCGAAAGAGATTCGCGACAGCTACCCGGGAACGGCGTATTTCGATCCGCGCTTCCACTGGACCGAGCTCAAGGTCACCACCCAGGTCGTCAGCCACAACAATCCGGACGAGGCCAGGCCGCCCTTGCGCAAATACGAGCAGGCGCGCGTGCTGGGCGGCGGCTCCTCGATCAACGGCCAGATGGCCAACCGCGGCGCCCCGACCGACTACAACGAGTGGGAATCGCGCGGCGCCGCCGGCTGGAGCTGGGACGACGTGCTGCCTTTTTTCAAGAAGGTCGAGCACGATCTTGATTTCGACGGGCCCTATCACGGCAAGGACGGCCGCATCCCCGTGCGCCGCATTCCGCAGGAGCAATGGACCAAACATAGCCAGGCGATGGCGGAGGCCTGCAAGCAGGCCGGCTTCAAGTTTCTGCCCGACCAGAACGGCGAATTCGTCGACGGCTATTTTCCGGTGACGCATTCCAATCAGGACGAACAGCGCGTCTCCGCCGCCATGGGTTATCTCGACCGCGCGACACGCCAGCGCGCCAATCTGACGATCTCGACCAGCACGCAGGTAAAGGAGCTGTTGTTCGAGGGCACGCAATGCGTCGGCGTCAAGGCACTGGTCAATGGCCGCGAGCAGGAATTCAGGGGGCGCGAGATCATCCTCTCCTCCGGTGCGATCCATTCGCCCGCGCATCTGCTGCGCGCTGGCATCGGACCAGTCGGGCATCTCCGCGACATGGGCATTCCCGTGCTGGCGGGCCTTGCCGGCGTCGGCCAGCGCCTGATGGACCATCCCTCGATCTCGCTGTCCTCCTATGTCCGCCGCGGCGCGCGCATGAACGAACACACCAGGCGCCACATGCAGATGGGCCTGCGCTACTCCTCGGGACTTCCCGGCATCCCCGCCGGCGACATGTTCGTCGTCGTCATCACCAAGTCAGCCTGGCACGCGGTCGGCGAGCAGATCGGCTCGCTGCTCACCTTCGTCAACAAGACCTATTCGGAGACCGGCCAGGTCAAGCTCGCCTCGCGGGACCCGCGCGAAGAGCCGATCGTCGAGTTCAACCTGCTGTCCGACAAGCGCGATCTCGATCGGCTGATGAGCGGCTTCCGCAAGATGGCGGGCCTGCAGATGAGCGCGCCGCTCAAGGCGGTGACCGACAAGCCGTTCCCGGCCGCCTATTCCGACCGCGTGCGCAAGATCGGCGTCGTCAACACCAGGAACAAGATCCTCACCGCCATCGCCGCCAAACTGATGGACGGGCCGGCGGCGCTGCGCCACTACATGATCGACAATTTCGTCGTCGAGGGCTTCACGTTCGAGCAGGTCATGACCGACGACGAGGCGTTAGAGGCCTTCGTGCGCAAGGCCGCGATCGGCGTTTGGCATGCCTCCTGCTCGTGCCGCATGGGCCGGGCCGACGATCCGATGGCGGTGGTCGACACCCAGGGCCGCGTCAAGGGCGTGCAAGGTCTGCGCGTGGTCGACGCCTCGATCTTCCCGGTGGTGCCGTGCGCCAACACCAATTTCCCGACGCTGATGACGGCTGAGAAGATCGCGGCGGCGATGGTGCAGTGATCGGCGGATGAGCGCAGCGTAATCCACCGAATTGAAGTTGTAGAAGGCGGATTACGCTAACGCTAATCCGCCCTACAAGATCTATCCGACCTGGCCGCGGTGCCGGAGAAAATGATCGGCCAGCACGCAGGCCATCATCGCCTCGCCGACCGGCACGGCGCGGATGCCGACGCAGGGGTCGTGGCGGCCCTTGGTCATGATGTCGGTGTCGGCGCCGGATCGGTCCACCGTCTGGCGGGGCGAGAGGATCGACGACGTCGGCTTCACCGCAAAACGCACCACCACCGGCTGACCGGTGGAGATGCCGCCGAGCACCCCGCCGGCGTTGTTCGACAGGAACCGCGTGCCGTTATTGCCGGTGCGCATCTCGTCGGCGTTTTCCTCGCCCGTCAATTCGGCCGCGCCAAAGCCCGCGCCGATCTCCACGCCCTTCACCGCGTTGATGCTCATCATCGCCGCTGCCAGGTCGCCGTCGAGCTTGGCATAGATCGGCGCGCCGAGGCCCGGCGGCACGCCTTCGGCGACAACTTGGATCACTGCGCCGATCGACGAGCCGCTCTTGCGGATGCCGTCGAGATACTGCTCGAAGAACGCGGCCTTGTCCTTGTCCGGGCAGAAAAACGGATTGCGTGCGACCTCGTCCCAGTCCCAGTTGCCGCGGTCGATCATGTGCGGGCCGATCTGCACCAGCGCGCCGCGCACCTTCACCTCGGGCAGGATCTTTCGCGCAATGGCGCCGGCCGCAACGCGCGTGGCGGTCTCGCGCGCCGAGGAACGTCCGCCGCCGCGATAGTCGCGCAGGCCGTATTTGGCCTCGTAGGTGAAGTCGGCATGGCCCGGGCGAAACTTGTCCTTGATTTCCGAATAGTCCTTGGAGCGCTGATCGGTGTTCTCGATCAGCAACGCAATTGGCGTTCCCGTCGTCACCTGCACGCCGGTTTCAGGGTGCGCCATCACGCCGGACAGGATCTTTACGGCGTCCGGCTCCTGGCGCTGGGTGGTGAAGCGCGATTGCCCAGGACGACGACGGTCGAGGTCGTGCTGGATGTCCTCATTGGTCAGCGGGATCAGTGGGGGGCAGCCGTCGACCACGCAGCCGATCGCGATCCCGTGGCTTTCGCCGAAGGTCGTCACGCGGAACAGGTGGCCGAAGGTGTTGTGGGACATTTGCGAGCTCGAAATCGCCGGATTGCGCTTGTGGTAACGCGGGG
>CADEDX010000064.1 GCA_902826195.1 uncultured Bradyrhizobium sp.
GACCGGCGTCACCTATGAGACCACGCCCGACGGGCGCGAAGGCTGGCTGAACTATTTCCTCCGCAAGGGCTGGGCCGTCTACAATTCGGATGCCGTCGAACGCGGCCGCGCCGGTTGGGCGCAATACCCGGATATCTTCAAGGGCGAGCCGGTATTCCTCACCACCGCCAACCCGTTCGAGCGCTTTCGGATCGGCGATGGCCCGGGCTCCTACGATCCCGATCCAGCCAAGCGCAAACTGATGCCGGGCAGCCAGTTCCCCAACGACGGTTATGAGAACTTCGTCAAGCAGAACGTGCCGCGCTGGACAACGACCGACGACGCGATCATCGCCGCCTATATCGCCGAGATCGACCGCGTCGGTCCCTCCATCATCCTGTTCCACAGCCAGGCCGGCAGTTTCGGTTTCAAGGTGGCGCAGGCGCGGCCCGACAAGGTCAAGGCGCTGATCGCGATCGAGCCAGCCGGGCTCGGCGATCCCGCCAAGGCAGATGTCCTGAAGAATATCCCGACCCTGATCGTTTACGGCGACTACATCGAAAAGGACTTGCGCTGGCCGAAAATCCGCGCCAATGGCGTCGCCTTTGCGGACGCCATCAAGGCCGCCGGCGGCAGCGTCGATGTCGTCGACCTGCCGCAGGCCGGCATCAAGGGCAATTCGCACATGGTGATGATGGACAAGAACAATGCCGAGGTCGCGGCCCTGATCCAGAAATGGCTCGAGGGCAAGGGGCTGACGAAGTAAGCGGATCGGCGCGGGGGCAGGAAGCAACGGATGCACGGAACGCGAATTCTGGAAGAAGCCGACCGCCTGATGACGGTCTGCAATTCCTGCCGCTATTGCGAGGGCCTCTGCGCGGTGTTCCCGGCGATGGAAATGCGCCGTGCGTTTTCCGACGGCGACCTCAACTATCTCGCCAATCTCTGCCACGCCTGCGGCGCCTGCTACACGGATTGTCAGTTCTCGCCGCCGCATGAATTCAACGTCAACGTTCCAAAGACGCTGGCCGTGGCTCGGGCCGATTCCTACGCGGCCTATGTCTGGCCCCGCGCGTTTGCCGGCGCGTTTGCGCGCAACGGGCTGGTCATCAGCCTCGTTGCCGCGCTGAGCGTCGCCTCCTTCATCTTCGGCTTTGCGGCGCTGAACGACCGGCAGGTGTTATTCGGCATCCACACCGGCCCGGGCGCATTCTACAAATTGATGCCGCACAACGCGATGGCTGCATTGTTGGGCGCAGCGTTCCTCTATGCGATCGCGGCGTTGATCATGGGCGTGCGCGCGTTCTGGCGCGACATCGGCGAGCCCGTTGGCATGAAGATGAAGGTCGGCGCCTTGTTCCAGGCCGTGCGCGATGCCGGAGAGCTGCGCTATCTCGACGGTGGCGGCGTCGGCTGCTTCAACGAGGACGATCGCCCGACCGACCGCCGCAGGCTGTATCACCATTCCACTTTCTACGGCTTTGCGCTGTGCTTCGCCTCGACCTGCGTGGCGACGCTCTATCACTATCTGCTGGCGCGCGAGGCGCCGTATGCGTGGTGGGATCTGCCCGTGGTGCTCGGCACGCTCGGCGGCCTCGGCCTGCTGATCGGGCCGATCGGCCTGTTCGCCGAGCGCAGCAAGCGCGATCCCGTGCTGGTCGATGAAGCCCGCTACGGCATGGATATCGCGTTCATCGTGATGCTGTTCCTCACCAGCCTGACTGGCATGGGGTTACTGATCCTGCGCGAAACGGCGGCGATGGGCCCGCTGCTGGCGCTGCATCTCGGCGTGGTGTTCTCGCTGTTCGTGACCATGCCCTACGGCAAGTTCGTGCACGGCATCTATAGATTCGTCGCGCTGGTGCGGTATGCGATGGAGCGGAAGGCGATGCATGGGGCCGCGGAGTAAGGCCGGCAGTCTATCGAAGTCCGAAATTTCGACACATATGCAGCTGTCATCCCCGCCACCGGGTCGCGCGAATGCGCGCCCGATGACAGGCTCCGGCGGGGATCCAGCATTGCAGAGGCAATCGTGGTTGAATCGAGAAGCCGCGGCGTGCTGGATCGCCGCCTTCGCGGGGGATGACGACCCTTGTTGTCGCTACGGCTTACGGGTTCGGTACCGCCTCGATCCGGAACGCGGCCGCGAACAGCGCGCGGGTATAGTCGCTCTTCGGATTCTTGAAGAGTTCCGCGGCCGGGCCCTCCTCCACCACCTTGCCGTGGCGCATGACGATGAGGTGGCTCGCCAGCGAGGCGACGACGCGAAGATCGTGCGAGATGAACATGTAGGTCAAATCGCGCTTGCGCTGCAGTTCGCGCAGCAAATCGACCATCTGGGCCTGGAACAGCATGTCGAGCGCCGAGGTCGGCTCGTCGAGCACGACGAAATTCGGCTCCAGCACCACCGCGCGGGCGATCGATATGCGCTGGCGCTGGCCGCCGGAGAATTCGTGCGGATAGCGGAAACGCGTCGCCGGATCGAGGCCGACATCCTGCAGCGCCTTGACGACGCGGGCCTCGCGCTCCTCGTAGGACAGCGACTTCTGGTGCACGGTCAGGCCTTCGGCAACGATATCGCCGACCGACATGCGCGGGCTGAGCGCGCCGAACGGATCCTGAAACACGATCTGCATGTCGCGGCGGAACGGCAGCATGTCCTTGAAGCGCAGGCCCTGGATGTTGCTGCCGAGGAACACGATCGGCCCTTCGGAGGAAATCAGCCGGAGCAGCGCCAGCCCGAGCGTGGTCTTGCCCGAGCCGGACTCGCCGACGACGCCGAGCGTCTCACCCTTGCGGACCGCGATGCTGACGCCATCCACCGCCTTGATGTGTCCGACAGTCGAACGCAGCAGCCCGCGCTTGATCGGAAACCAGACCTTGAGATTGTCGGCCGATATCACCACCGGCTCGTTGGGCCGCGGCGGCGCCGGATCGGGCTTCGGCTCGGCCGCGAGCAGCGCGCGGGTGTAGGCGTGCTTGGGCGTCGTGAACACTTCCTCGACCGGCCCCTGCTCGACGATCTTGCCCGAGTTCATCACACAGACGACGTCGGCGATACGGCGGACGATACCGAGGTCGTGGGTGATGAACAGCATGCTCATGCCGAGTCGCTGGCGGATGTCGGCGAGCAGCGCCAAGATCTGGGCCTGCACCGTGACGTCGAGCGCGGTGGTCGGCTCGTCCGCGATCAACAGATCAGGCTCGTTGGCCAGCGCCATCGCAATCATGACACGCTGGCGCTGGCCGCCGGACAATTGATGCGGGTAGCTATGCAGCCTGGTTTCGGGATCGGGAATGCCGACTTGTGTCAGCAGCTCCAGCGTGCGCGCCCGCGCCGCCTGCCCGCCGATGCCGTTGTGGAGCAGAAGAATCTCGCCGATCTGCGCCTCGATCGTGTGCAGCGGATTGAGCGAGGTCATCGGCTCCTGGAAGATGATCGAGATGTCATTGCCGCGGATCTCGCGCATCTCGTCTTCTGCCGCCGTCAGCAACTCGCGGCCGCGGAAGCGGATCTGGCCGGAGGGATGGGAAGCGCTGGGATAGGGCAGCAGCTTCAGGATCGACAGCGCGGAGACGGATTTGCCGGAACCGGACTCGCCGACCAGCGCCACGCATTCGCCGCGCCGGATGGAAAACGAGACATGGTCGACCGCGAGCGTTTTGCCGAACGCCACCGAAAGGTCGCGGACGTCGAGCAGAGGCTGGTTGATGGCATCCATGCGCTGGCCCTACCGGAACGTCTTGCGCGGGTCGAAAGCGTCGCGCGCGGCTTCGCCGATGAAGATCAGCAGCGACAGCATGATCGCGACCGAGAAGAAGCCGGTGAAGCCGAGCCACGGCGCCTGCACGTTGGCTTTTGCCTGCGACAGCAATTCGCCGAGCGACGGCGAGCCCGGTGGCAGGCCGAAGCCCAGGAAGTCGAGCGCGGTCAGCGTCATCACCGAGGAGGAGACGATAAACGGCAGGAACGTCATGGTCGCCACCATCGCGTTGGGCAGCAAATGGCGGAACATGATTTTGCCGTTGGAAACGCCGAGCGCCCTCGCCGCCTGGATATATTCGAAATTTCGTCCGCGCAGGAACTCGGCGCGCACCAGTCCGACCAGCGACACCCAGGAGAACAGCAGCAGGATGCCGAGCAGGATGAAGAACCCCGGCGGCAGCACCGCCGATATGATCAGCAGCAGATAGAGCGAGGGAATCGCGTTCCAGACCTCAATGAAGCGCTGAAACAGCAGATCGACCCAGCCGCCGAAATAGCCCTGCACGCCGCCGGCCGCGATGCCGACGATCGAGGACACGATCGTCAGCGTCAGGCCGAACAGCACCGAGATACGAAAGCCGTAGATCAGGCGCGCCACCACGTCGCGGCCCTGGTCGTCGGTTCCGAGCCAGTTGTATTCGAGGTCGCGGCAGCTCTTCAGCCCCTTCTTCTGCACCACCTCCTTGCACTGCGCTTCGGTCAGCATCCAGGTCGGCGCCGACGGCGCCGGCGTCGGCAAATCGAGATTATGGGTGGCGTAGGAATAGCGGATCAACGGCCAGATGATGGTGCCACCCTTGTCCGCGATCTGCTTCTGCAGATAGGGGTCGCGATAGTCGGCCGCGGTTTCGAAGTCACCGCCGAAGGTGGTCTCGGAGTAGCTGACGAAGGCCGGCCAGTAGAGATGGCCGTCATACTTGATCATGAACGGCCGGTCGTTGGCGATCAGCTCGGCGAACAGCGAGATAAAGAACAGGACCATGAAGAGCCAGAAAGACCAGTAGCCGCGGCGGTTGGCCTTGAAGTTCTGCCAGCGGCGCTTGTTGAGCGGCGATACCGCAAACGAGTGGCGCGCGATCGGAACCGCCGTGCCGAGCGGCGATTGCGTCGAGGTCTCGACCGGCTGGGGCGCTGTGACCGTCATCAGACCTCACGCGCCTCGAAGTCGATCCGCGGATCGATCCACATGTAAGCGAGGTCGGAGATCAGATTGACCACGAGACCGACCAGCGAAAAGATGAACAGCGTGCCGAACACGACGGGATAATCGCGGTTCAGTACGCTCTCGAACCCGAGCAGGCCGAGCCCGTCGAGCGAGAAGATGGTCTCGATCAAGAGCGACCCTGAGAAGAAGGCGTGGATGAACGCGCCCGGGAAGCCCGCGATCACGATCAGCATCGCGTTGCGGAAGACGTGATTGTACAGCACCTGCCGCTCGTTACAGCCCTTGGCGCGCGCGGTCATCACATACTGCTTGCGGATCTCGTCGAGGAACGAGTTCTTGGTGAGCAGCGTCATGGTGGCGAAGGCGCCGAGCGCCATCGACAGCAGCGGCAGCGTCAGGTGCCAGAAATAATCGATGATCTTCCAGTACCAGGGGAATTGCGCCCAGCCGTCCGATGTAAGGCCGCGCAGCGGGAACACATTGAAGAACGATCCGCCGGCAAACAGGATGATCAAGAGGATAGCGAACAGAAAGCCCGGAATCGCAAAGCCGACGATGATGATCGCCGAGGTCCAGGTGTCAAACCTCGATCCGTCGTGTACCGCCTTGCGGATGCCGAGCGGGATCGAGATCAGGTAGGTCAAGAGCGTCATCCAGATGCCGAGCGACATCGAGACCGGCAGCTTCTCCTTGATCAGCTGGATCACGCTGACGTCGCGAAAATAGCTCTTGCCGAAATCGAAGCGGGCGAAGTTCCATACCATCAGCGCGAAACGCTCATAGGCCGGCTTGTCGAAGCCGAACTGCGTCTCGAGCTTCTTGATGAACTCGGGATCGAGCCCCTGCGCGCCGCGGTATTTCGAACTGACGGCGTCCGCCGCGGCACCGGCCTGGGGCCGGGCGCCGAAGTCACCGCCGGAGGAGCCGGAAACGCGGGAGGCCGCGCCGGTATCGGCGCCGGAAAGCTGCGCGATCACGCGCTCGACCGGCCCGCCGGGCGCGAACTGCACAACCACGAAGGAGACGAACAGGATGCCGAGCAGCGTCGGAATCATCAGGAGAATGCGGCGGGCGATGTAGGCGCTCATGTTCTATTTCGCCTGATCGAGTTTGGCGGCCTTGGCCTGGTCAATCCACCAGGTTTCTGGCGCGCCCCGCGCATAACGGGGCTTGGTCGGCGGAAAGCCGAACTGGTCCCAATAGGCGATCCAGTGCGAAGCCTTGTTCCAGTGTGGAATCCAATAGCGGCCGGAGCGCAGCACGCGGTCGAGCGCGCGGCAGGTATTGTCGAGGGCGCCTTGCGTCTGCGCGGCGACGGCTTTCTCGACCAGCGCGTCGACGACCGGGTCCGATATGCCGGCCAGATTGTTCGAGCCCTTGGTCTTCGCCGAGTCGCTCGAGAAATAGTTTCGCAACGAGCTGCCGGGGATTTGCGGAAAGATGAAGCGCGCGATCGCGATGTCGAAGTCGAAATCCTTCTGACGCTCCTCGGCCTGCGCCGGATCGACCAGGCGAATGTTGGCGTCGATGCCGAGCACCTTGAGGTTCTTGATGAAGGTCTGGTGATGCGGTTCGAACGAACGCTCAGTCAGCAGGAATTCTGCAGTGAGTTGTTCGCCCTTGGCATTCGACCGGCGGCCATCCTTCACGGTCCAGCCGGCGGAGTTGAGCAGCTCGCCGGCGCTGCGCAAGAGCTTGCGATCCTGCCCGGACCCGTCGCTTTCCGGCGGGATCCATGCCGGCCCGAACACTTCCGGCAGCAGGCGGTCGCGAAACGGCTCCAGCAGCGCGATCTCCTCCGGCGACGGCTCGCCGCGCGCCATCATCTCGGAGTTCTGGAACACCGAATGCGTGCGCTGGTACGAACCGTACATCAGGTTCTTGTTGGTCCATTCGAAGTCGAAGGCGATCGTCAGCGCCTCGCGCACGCGCCTGTCCTTGAACTTGTCGCGTCGGGTGTTGATCAGCCAGCCCTGCGCGCCGGAGGGCCGTTCGTCCGGAATGACCTCCCGCTTGACCCGACCGTCGCGGATCGCGGGAAAATCGTAGCGCGTCGCCCAGACGCGCGAGGTATACTCTTCGCGAAACAGATAGTTTCGGCCGGTGAAGGCTTCGAAGCCGGCCTCGCGGTCGCGGTAGTACTCGTCCCGCAGCGTGTCGAAATTATACATGCCGCGGCAGACCGGAAGATTCTCGCCCCACCAGTTCTTCACGCGTTCGAACTCGACGTAACGGCCCTGCTCGAAACGGGCGATGCGATAGGGACCAGAGCCGAGCGGCGCTTCGAGCGAGGTCTCGTCAAAAGGCCGCGTCGAATAGTATTTCTCGGAGAAGATCGGCATCGCCGCCGCCAGCGCCGGCACGTCGAGGCCGCGCGTGGGTGCAAAGCGCAGCTGGACCGTCCGCTTGTCCTCGGCGGTGGCATCGGCGAGATCGCGCAGCACCGAGGCGTATGCAGGGTGCCCCTTGGTCTTCAGCGTCAGCAGCGAGAATGCCACGTCAGATGCGGCGATTTCGCTGCCGTCGTGGAAGGTGATTCCCGGCCGCAGCCGGAAACGGAACACCAGCCCGTCGGAGGAGACGCTCAACTCATCCGCGGCCTGCAGATAGACCGCGTCCGGCTCATCGAACGCCCGCGCCATCAGCGAGGCGAAGGTGAGCTCCATCCCGTTCGCCCTGTCGCCCTTGACGATGAAGCCGTTGAGCGAATTGAAGGTCGAACCGCCGGAGCCGACGAGTTGCGAAAACATCCCGCCTTTCGGCGCGCCCGGATTGACGTAAGCGAGATTCGGAAAGTCGGCGGGGTACTTCAGTCCGCCGAATGCCGAAAGGCCGTGCAGCTGCCTGGCGCCATTTTCCGCGCGCGTCGGACCAAGGCGTGCCGCCGCCAGCGCGCCGACACCGAGACCGAGCACATGCCGGCGAGAGAATTGCGCCATCCGCAGGATATCCTTCAAGCCCGTTTGCCGTTCCGCGATGCCCTGTCGGCGTCGAACCACCACAGGGATGGGAAGCCCGACTGGCCGTATTTGGGCAATTCGGGCGGCCGGCCAAAGCGGTCCCAGCGCGCGGTGCGGACCTTGGGGTAATTCCACTGCGGCACGACGTAGTGGTTCCACAGCAGCACCCGGTCGAGCGCCTTGGTCGCCGCCACCAGCTGTCCGCGGTCCTTGGCGAAAATGACGCGCTCGATCAGCTTGTCGATCGCCGGGTTCTTGATGCCGATGATGTTTCGCGAGCCCGCCATGTCGGCGGCCTGCGATCCCCAGAATTCGCGCTGCTCGTTGCCGGGGGACAACGATTCCGGCCACGACGACACCACGATGTCGAAATCCCAGCTGCGAAGCCGGTTCTCGAACTGCGTCGGATCGATCGTGCGGACGCTGACGGTGATGCCGAGCCGCTCCAGCGAGGGCTTGAAGAACAGCATCACCCGCTCGAAGCTCGGATCGGCATTGAGCAGTTCGAGCGTGAACGGCTTCCCGCTCCTGCTATCGGTCAGCTTGCGGTCGCGCACCTCGTAGCCGGCCTCTTTCAGCAGCCGCACACCCTCGCGTAAATTCTCGCGCACGGCTTCCGGGTTGCCGCCGACAGGGTTGGTGTAAGGCTTGGTGAAGACTTCCGGCGGCACTTCCGCGCGGACGGTTTCAAGTATTTCCAGCTCCTTGCCATCGGGCAATCCGCTGCAGGCGAGTTCGGTGCCGTCGAAATAGCTGCTGATGCGCTTGTACTGGTCGAAGAAGATCTGCTTGTTCATTTCCTCGAAGTCGAACGCGTAGTTCAGCGCGCGACGAACCCGCGGATCCTTGAATTGCTCGCGCCGGATATTCATCGCGAACGCCTGCATGATTCCGGAGCTGCGGTTTGGGAATTCCTCGAGCAGCACGCGCTTGTCGGTGACCGCTGGGAAGTCGTAGGCCGTCGCCCAGTTCTTGGCGCTGTTTTCGGTTCGCCAATCGACCTGATCGCCCTTGAAGGCTTCGAGCGCCACCGAACCGTCGCGAAAATACTCGTAACGCAGCTCGTCGAAATTGTTGCGCCCGACGGCGAAGCCGAGGTCGCGACCCCAATAGTCCTTGACCCGCTCCAGCGTCACCGTTCGGCCGGCGACGAATTCCTTGATGCGGTAAGGGCCGGAGCCGAGCGGCTTCTCCAGCGTGGTCGCGGAAATGTCGCGCTTGCGGCCTTCGCTGTCGCTGCCTTCCCACCAGTGCTTGGGCATGATGGTGAGCTGGCCCACGATCTGCGGCAGCTCGCGGTTGCCCGGAGCATCGAAGGTGAACCTGATATCGCGATCGCCGGTCTTCTCCGCCTTCACGACGTGGCGGTAATAGGCCGAGTATTGCGGATGATGTTTCTTGAACGAATCCAGCGAGAAGATCACGTCCTCCGGCGTCACCGGCTTGCCGTCATGCCACTTCGCCTCGGCACGCAGCCGGTAGATGACGAACGAGAAATCGTCGGGATGGCTGACCAGTTCGGCGAGTGCGCCGTATTCGGTCGAAACCTCGTCCTGCGACGGCGTCATCAGCGATTCGTAGATGAACTGCACCGCGCCGGCGAGCGACCCTTTGACGCCAGCGACCGTGAGATTGAAATTGTCAAAGGTGCCGACCGAGATCTGCCGCACCACGCCGCCTTTGGGCGCTTCCGGATTGACGTAGTCGAAGCGCTTGAAACCGGCCGGATATTTGACTTCGCCGAACAGCGACAGCGCGTGCCGCCACGCTGCCTCGGCCGCCTGCGCCTTGGCCGGCGCAATCCCGAGGTCGGGGGCTAATCCAAATGCGGGGGCCATGGCGGCGACCGCGCCGCTCTGGAGGAGATGTCGTCGGGTAATTGCCAAATCAGATTTCCTGTTGCTGACGCCGGTATCCGTTGCCTTTGCCGTCCGCCGTCCCGGATCGAACACCGCAAATCAACGAGGCCGGGCTAGTGAGGCCCCAATATAAGGCAAGGGTTCGACGAATTACGTTGCTTTTTCCTCATGATAACAGGCCAGGGACCGGTGCCGTGCGGCGAAACGCCCCAATAACAACACCGCGAGCCACAAAAGCAAACGGCCAGGCAATGCCTGGCCGTGATGTCTTGGGCAAGTCCATGCCGGACTGACGAAATGTTACTTCGCCGCGGTCGGCAGCGGAGCCGGCTTTTCCGACAGCGAATTCAGATAGGCGATCACGTCGGCGCGCTCGCTGTCCTTCTGGATACCGGCAAAGCCCATCGCGGTGCCGGGAACGTAGGCCTTGGGGTTAGTGAGAAATTTGTTGAGGTCGTCGAAGGTCCAGGTGCCGCCCTTGCCCTTCAGGGCGGCGGAGAAGTTGAACCCGCCGCGGCCGGAGCCCTTCGGCTCGTTGACGACGCCATAGAGGTTCGGACCAACGCGGTTCGGGCCGCCCTTCTCGAAGGTGTGGCAGGCACCGCACTTCTTGGCGGCGCCGGCGCCCTTCTCGATGGAAGCGGTCTGCAACAGCTTTTCGATCGGCTCGGAGGCGGCTGCAGCGTCCTTGGCGCCAGCGCCATGCGAAGCGTCTTCCTTCACGGCGATCTCAAAGCCGGGCTTCTCCAACGGCTTGGGCGTGAAAATCGCATGGGCGGCAAAACTCGTCAGCAAAACGAGAATACAAGTGGCAAGGATGGCGCCGATAATCTTATTGAGTTCGAAGGAGTCCATAACGGATCAGGCTCCAGGCCGGAAAGTTCGACTGAAGGCCGGCAAAACGGCCGCGGATGCGCATCAGGAATCAGCTTTCGCGCCGCACCCTCAGCAGGGTTGAGATATCGGTTTGCCCGGGCTCTGGCAACCCGTATAAACGCCCCGACTTTCCGCCAGTCCCCTATTATTCCGGCCTGTTCAAAGAGGCCGGCCGGCCACGTCCCCGATGACCCAAACCCGCATTCTCGTGCTGATTCCCGCCCGCATGGCAGCGACCCGCCTGCCCGGCAAACCGCTGCTCGATATCGGCGGCCTGCCGATGATCGTGCAAGTGCTGCGGCGGGCCGAGGAGGCCGGCATCGGCCGGGTGGCCGTGGCCACCGATACGCCCGAGATCGCCGCCGCCGTGAAGACGGCCGGCGGCGAGGTGGTGATGACCCGCGCCGACCACCCCTCCGGCTCCGACCGGATCCATGAGGCGATGCGGACGATCGATCCTGCAGGCCAGGCCGAGATCGTGGTCAACCTGCAGGGCGACTTTCCCACGATCGACCCGAGCACGATTCGCGCCGCGCTGCCACCGCTCGACGATCCCGCCGTCGACATTGCGACCCTGGCCTCGCAGATCCATACCGAGGAAGAGGATTTGGCCCCCAGCGTGGTGAAGGCAGTGGGCTCCCCGATCGGTCCGAACCGGCTCCGCGCGCTCTATTTCACCCGCGCCACGGCGCCCCATGGCGACGGCCCGCGCTACCACCACATCGGCCTCTATGCCTACCGCCGCGCCGCGCTGGAGCGGTTCGTGGCGCTGCCGCCGTCGCCGCTGGAGCAGCAGGAGAAGCTGGAGCAATTGCGCGCGCTGGAGGCCGGGATGCGGATCGACATCACCATCGTCGACAGCGTCCCCCGCGGCGTCGATACCCCGGCCGACCTCGAAACCGCCCGGCGGATGCTAAAGCCTCGTTCTGATTGAACGACGCTTTATCCTTTTGTTTTGACGCGCTTTCTTCACGCGAACCGGTATCCACTTCGCTTGAAAACGCTATAGCCAAAGCCTGAGCCGCTGCTAAAAGGCCCCGCATGACCAAAAAGCTCAAAATCGCGTTCCAGGGCGAGCCCGGCGCCAATTCCCATATCGCCATCGTCGAGGCCCATCCCGACGCCGAGCCGTTGCCGTGCCCGACCTTCGAGGACGCGCTGGCCGCGATCGCCTCGGGCGAGGCCGACCTCGGCATGATCCCGATCGAGAATTCGGTCGCCGGCCGGGTCGCCGACATCCATCACCTGCTGCCGGCTTCCGGCCTGTTCATCGTTGGCGAATGGTTCTTGCCGATCCACCACCAGCTGATGGCGCCGCGCGGCGCCAAGCTCGCCGACATCAAGACGGTCGAGAGCCATGTCCATGCGCTCGGCCAGTGCCGCCGCATCATCCGCAAGCTCGGCATCAAGCCGATCGTCTCGGGCGACACCGCCGGCAGCGCCCGCATCGTCGCCGAGCGCGGAGACAAGCATTGCGCCTCGATCGCCTCGCGGCTGGCGGCCGACATCTACGGCCTCGACATCCTGGCCGAGGACGTCGAGGACGAAACCCACAACACCACGCGCTTCGTGGTGCTGGCACGCGAGGAGAAATGGGCCGAACGAGGCTCCGGCCCGCTGGTGACCAGTTTTGTTTTCCGGGTGCGCAACCTTCCGGCCGCGCTCTACAAGGCGCTCGGCGGCTTCGCCACCAACGGCGTCAACATGACCAAGCTGGAAAGCTACATGGTCGACGGCGAATTCTTCGCGACCCAGTTTTACGCCGACGTCGACGGCCATCCCAAGGACAGGGGGCTGGCCTTTGCGCTGGAAGAATTGAAATTCTTCTCGCGTGAATTCCGTATCGTCGGCGTCTATCCCGCGCAGCCTTTCCGCGCGTCGTTCAGGGAGAAGACGGCGTGAAGTCGCGTTGCGGCCGACGGGCCGCCCACGCCGCCTTCTCAGGCCGCTTTCCTTTCGTCGGACCGGCGTGACGCCGACGATCCCCCACGGCTGCGCCGCTCCGGGCCGCGATAGTTCGAATCATTGTCCATGCGGCGATTCAGGGCGCCGGTACGCAGCTTGAGGAAAAATTCGCGAACCTCGTTCGCAAGGCGCTCGGCCGCACTAGAGACGCTGTCTGACGTTTCCAGCACGTGGTCGGCGGAACGGCTGGTATCGCCGATCGCATTGTTGACCGTCGAAATGCTCGACGCAAGCCGCCATCTGGACGTTGTGCGAGATCTCGCGGGTCGCGGCGCCCTGCTGCTCCACCGCGCGGGCGATCGCGGTGGTCACTTCGTCGATCCGGCGCATCGCTTCGCCGACTTCCTTGACCGAGGCCACGGCGTTGCCGGTCGAGGCCTGGATACCGGAAACGTGCCGTGAGATCTCCTCCGTCGCCTTGGCGGTCTGCTCGGCCAGCGACTTGACCTCCTGGGCGACCACGGCGAAACCGCGGCCCGCCTTGCCGGCGCGCGCGGCCTCGATGGCCGCGTTGAGCGCCAGCAGGTTGGTCTGCGCGGCGATGGCCTGGATCAGATCAACCACCGACGAAATGCTTTGGGCGGCTTCTGCCAGCCCTTCGATCTCGCTCTCCGAGCGCTGCGTGACGGTGCTTGCCGAGCGCACGGTCGAATTGGAGAGGTCAATCTGGCGACCGATCTCCTGTATCGAGCTTGTGAGTTCTTCGGCAGCCGCGGCGACCGTCTGAACATTGCCCGCCGTCTGTTCGGAAGCCGATGCTGCTTGTGTCCTCGGCAAGCATGGCCTGCTGGTTGGTCTTGATGCCGCCCGAGCGGATGCCGCTGACGTCCTTCTTGCCGTCGAGCAGATCGAGTATCCAGGCCGCGCGGGGCGCCGCTTCGCTTGTGAGAATGAAGACCGGAGCGTTCCACTCCGGGGACCGCCGCAGCGCAAATATCCGGTCGGGCATCGGTGCAAATGCGGCCTCGGCCTTTGCGATGGCCTCGAAATAGTTTTTCTGCGTGTCGGTCAGCAGGCTTTCGTTGGTCTTGAGCAGCTTCAATGCCGACCTGAAATTGGCCAGCGGCGGCTCGAACTTGTCGCGATCCGCAGCTTCGCCCGACGCGACATAAAGCCGGAGCTGGGAGCCGGCCGCCGCCAGATTGCCGCGCACATCGGCCATCGTCTTGAGCAGTCGCTTGCGCTCCGGGCTGGCCTCCAGTTTTTCCTCTTCGTGATCATCCGGGTGATCTGGTCGAACATGGCGGCGATCAGCGGCGCAACCTCGGTCGAGAGCATCCGGGTGGCCGGATAGGCATCGGGAGTGAAGGCCACGCTCTCGGCCCTGGCCTGTACGGCGCGCAATTCTCCGATCAGCGTCTTGGCCTCGGCCCAGATCTGCTTGTTCTCGGAATTGCTGAAGTCTGCAGCCAGCCGGTCGAATTCAGCGCTGGTGCGGTCCAGTTCTGTCCACGTCGCGGCGCGGTCCTGCTTGTCCTGCGGGTCGCCGGTGAGCAGATATCCGCGCAGCGTCGACAGCGTCGAATAGAGATTGCCAACGAGCTGAGTGCTCGCGATCGCAACGGGCGCGCGAACATCGACAACACGTTTGAAGCGACCGGATATGTCCGAGATCGCGTAAGCGGTATAGCCGACGGTCGCCGCAAGCAACACACAGATCGCGGCGAAACCTGCCAGCAGCCTGCCCCGGATGCGAAGGCTAAAAAGTGACATCGGAACACGCCCCTGCTGAAGGAAAGCCCGCGGAATAAGCACGCAAACTCAGCACGGCATCTCGGCTACGCGAACCGAACGGAATGCAATGTATGGTTAGAATTGCGCTAACGGCTTAAACAAGAAGGAAATTAATTCCCCGTGCAAACACGGCTCGAAGCACACAGCAGTTGCCAGACCCGATTGGCTACGCCGCCGCCTTCTTCCCCAGCCCAAACGCATCCGCCAGCAGGCTGTACGACTTCTTGCGCGCGTCGTGATCGTATACCGCCGTGATGATCATCAATTCATCCGGCTGGCTTGCCGCGATCATCGGCTGCAGCTTCGTCCTGATCGTGGCCGGGCTGCCGACGAACAGCCGCGAGCGGTTGCGCATGACAGAGGCGCGCTCGGCGTCCGAATATTGATAGGCCAGCGCTTCCTCGACGCTCGGCAACGGCAAATATTGGCCGCGGTCGCGGCGCAGCCGGTTGAGGTCCATCGAGGACGCCAGCGTTTCGGCTTCGGCATCGGTTTCGGCAGCGATCGCGGCGACAGCGAGAATGCCGTGCGGGCCCTCGCGCCAACCCGAGGGCTTGAAGTGGCTGCGGTAGTTGGCCATCGCCGCGACCGCATCATAGGACGCGAAATGATGCGCGAACGCGAAGCCCATGCCGACCTGCGCCGCCAGTTCCGAGGAGTAGTCGCTCGAGCCGAGCAGCCAGATCGGCGGCAGCGGCGTATCATCCGGCATCGCCACGACGTTATTGTAGGGATGGCCGGCGGGAAAACCGCGCGTCTCCCACAGCACCAGTTCGCTCAGCCGTTCGAGAAAATCGTCGCCCTCGCGGCGGTCGAGCCGACTGCGCAGCGCGTGCGCGGTCGCGCCGTCCGTGCCGGGCGCGCGGCCGAGGCCGAGATCGATGCGACCAGGAAACAGCGCCTCCAGCATCTTGAAGCGTTCGGCCACCACCAGCGGCGCGTGGTTGGGCAGCATCACGCCGCCCGAGCCGACGCGGATGTTTTTGGTCACCGCCGCGATCTGCCCGATCATGAGATCCGGCGCGGGGCTTGCCACAGAAGCCAGGTTGTGGTGCTCCGCGAGCCAGTACCTGACATAACCGAGTCCATCGACATGGCGCGCCAGGTCGATGCTGTTGCGCAGCGCGTGGGCCGGACGGGTGCCGGTGGTGACGACGGAGAGGTCGAGGACTGAAAGCGGGATCATGCAGGTAAGCTAGTACACCATGGGAGGACGGCAAGGGTTTACCGTATCATCGCCGCCTGCGGCACGCATGGTTTCGTCGGCAGAGCTGCTGATGAGGTCGCGGAAACGGCTAACATTTGTTCCGATACGAGCATTAGGACACCTTGGGGAGGGACAATGAAGGCGATTGGATGATTGCGCTGGCAATGTTGCTCGGCGCAGCGCCGCTTGAGGCACGCGAATATCTGAAGCAGGAGCGCGCGCAATCGCGCGGATTTTCGCCGGGTGTCGTCACCGACGGCGGCAGGATCGTGTGGGTCTCCGGGCAGGTCGCGCTCGCGGATGAGCAGGGTCAATCTCTGGCCGGGAACTTCGAAGGCCAGGCACGGGCGATTTTCCGTGCCATCGACGCAGTGGTCAAACGCGCCGGGGGCAGCATCAAGGACGTCGTCACCATCACGGTCTATCTGACCGACCCGCGTCTGATCGATCCATTGATGCCGATACGTCGCGAGTTTTGGCCGGACGGCGACTTCCCGGCCAGCACCACGATCACCGTTCACAGCCTGCCGTCGGTCGGCATGATGCTGGAGATTTCGGCCGTGGCTGTCGTCGGAGACAAGTAGCGTTGCCGGGCATGGTGAGGGTCTTGGCGCTCTCGATTGGTGGGATGGATTAATAGCGCCACTAACCTAAAAAACGTAGCCCACTAGCGTCGGGCCTAGTAGCCGGGCTCGCCACATCTACTAAAATTCTAAATAACTTATAAATTTCAATATTTTATGTAAAACTAGGCGATCGCTACCATTTTTCCCACTTCGCCCATCCGTCGATGGGCGGCCGCTTCTTTTCTCTTATCTTAATATGGTTTTGGGCAGATTCCCATTGCCGATGGGCTATTTGGCCGGCCCCGTTTGGCCTATTTTAGCTCCTCGCTGCTAGGCCTGATGCCTGCCCATCCTTTCGGAGCTTTGTGAAGTGCCATGACCGAGGTTACGCCCCCCGCTTTGGACGGCCATCGCGCGCTGCACTCCCCCAAAATCTCCTTCGAATTCTTTCCGCCGAAGTCGGAGGAGTTGGAGCGAAGCCTGTGGGAGACCATTAACCGGCTGGCGCCGCTCGCCCCTAATTTCGTCTCCGTGACCTATGGCGCGGGCGGATCGACCCGCGAGCGCACCCATTCGACCATCGCTCGCATCCTGAAAGAGACCCGCCTGACCCCGGCCGCGCATTTGACCTGCGTCGGTGCGCCGAAGGGCGAGATCGACGAAGTGGTGGCGCGCTATCACGAGATCGGCGTCCGCCACATCGTGGCGCTGCGCGGCGATCCCACCACCGGCATCGGCACCGCCTATCGGGCGCACCCGGACGGCTACCAGAGTTCGCCCGACCTGATCGAGGGCATCAAGAAGCGCTATCCCGATATCGAGATCTCGGTTTCGGCCTATCCCGAAAAACATCCGGAGAGCCCGACCATCGAGGCCGACATCGATACGCTGAAGGCCAAGGTCGACGCCGGCGCGGCGCGCGCCATCACGCAGGTATTCTTCGATAACGATCTTTACTTCCGCTATCTCGATCGCGTCCGCGCCCGCGGCATCGATATTCCGGTCGTACCCGGCATCATGCCGATGCACAATTTCAAGCAGGCGCGGAATTTTGTGACGCGCACCGGCACAACGGTGCCGGGCTGGCTCGCGGAAAAATTCGAAGGCCTCGACGACGACGCCGATACGCGCAAGCTGGTTGCCGCCACCGTGGCGGCCGGCCAGGTGCAGAAGCTCGCCAAGCACGGCGTCGACACCTTTCACTTCTACACCATGAACCGCGCGGACCTCGTGTTTGCGATCAGCCATCTGTTGGGAATTCGTCCCAATGGCGCACAGAAAGCCGCCTGATCCGATGACGTCATCGATTTCGCCACAGCGTAACGCCCTGCTCGCTGCCGCCCGCGAGCGCATTCTGGTGCTCGACGGTGCCATGGGGACCATGATCCAGGGCCTGCAATATGACGAAGCCGCGTTTCGCGGCGAACGTTTTGCGGATTTCCATCGCGATGTCCGTGGCAACAACGACCTCCTGATCCTGACGCAGCCGAAGGCGATCGAGGATATCCACGCGGCTTACCTGCGCGCGGGCGCCGACATCGTCGCCACCAACACGTTCTCCTCGACCTCGATCGCGCAGGCTGACTATGACATGTCGGACCTCGCCTATGAGCTGAACCGCGACGGTGCAAAACTTGCCCGGGCCGCGGCAATGCGTGTCAGCGCGGAGGACGGCAAACCGCGCTTCGTCGCAGGCGCGCTGGGCCCGACCAACCGGACGGCTTCGATCTCGCCTGACGTTTCCAACCCCGGCTATCGCGCCGTGACCTTCGACGATCTGCGCAAGGCCTATGGTGAACAGATCAACGGTCTGCTCGACGGCGGCGCCGACCTGCTGCTGGTCGAAACCATTTTTGATACGCTGAACGCCAAGGCGGCGCTTTATGCGATCTCGGAAATCACCGAGGAGCGCGGCATCGACGTGCCCGTGATGATCTCGGGCACCATCACCGACAAATCCGGCCGCCTGCTCTCGGGGCAATTGCCGGAAGCGTTCTGGAATTCGGTGCGGCACGCCAAGCCTGTTACCATCGGTTTCAACTGCGCGCTCGGGGCCGAGGACCTGCGCGCGCATATCGCCGATATCGGCCGCGTCGCCGATACGCTGGTCTGTGCCTATCCGAACGCCGGCCTGCCCAACGAGTTTGGCCAGTATGACGAGACGCCGGAATACATGGCGCGGCTGATCGGCGAGTTCGCCGAGGCCGGGCTCGTGAACATCGTCGGCGGCTGCTGCGGCACCACGCCGGACCATATCGCGGCGATTACCGCTGCGGTCGCGCCGCACAAGCCGCGCGCTGTTCCCGAGATCGAACCGCGCCTGCGGTTGTCGGGACTGGAGCCGTTCGCACTGACGCCCGCGATTCCCTTCGTAAACGTCGGCGAGCGCACCAACGTCACGGGCTCGGCCAAATTCCGCAAGCTAATCACCGCCGGGGACTATACCGCGGCCCTTCAGGTGGCACGCGACCAGGTCGAAAACGGCGCCCAGATCATCGACGTCAACATGGACGAGGACCTGCTGGATTCCGAAGCCGCGATGGTGACGTTCGTCAACCTCGTTGCCGCCGAGCCCGACATCGCGCGCGTCCCCGTGCAGGTAGACTCCTCCACGTTCAAGGTGACCC